>JAUVXQ010000032.1 GCA_030603505.1 Candidatus Heimdallarchaeota archaeon
GAACATGAGCTTGTGGTTGAGTAAATCCACCCATTACTCCAAAACTTGCATAAAGTTCATTATCTCTTGTAGCCATTCCTGGAATAATAGTATGATAGGGGCGTTTATTTGGCGCCAAGACATTTGGGTGTCTAGGTTCAAGAGAAAAACCAATGCCTCGATTTTGTAGGGTAAAACCGCATCCTTTTGGGATCAATCCTGTTCCAAATCCATTATAATTTGAATTGATGAAACTACATGCATTTCCTTCTTTATCCGCTACAGTAAAATAAACCGTATCCGATGAAGCAAAGGGTGAACCCTTTATCACGTTGACAGAAGCTTTTGTTGGATCAATTAGTTTACGCCGTTCAGAAGCATATTCTTTAGACAGCAACTCATTGATTGGAACATGTACCACACTAGGATCTGCAACATACCACCTCGTATCCGCAAAAGCTATTCTCATTGCCTCTATTAGGGTGTGTAAATATTGAACAGATAAATGTTCTATTTCACTGATATTAAACTCTTCCAAAATATTTAGCGCTATCAAAGCTGTTATTCCTTGACCATTTGGAGGTATCTCAAAAACATCAATACCATGATAATTAACAGATATTGGATCATCAAAAGTGTTGTAATGGTTTTTTAAATCATCTGTTGTCATAACTCCCCCTAATGCTTGCACTAATTCTATAATAGCTGTCGCTATTCTACCTTCATAAAAACCACTCTTTCCATGTTCTGCTAATTCTCTAAAAGTTTGAGCCAGAGTAATATTCCTCATAATTTCTCCCTCTTTGGGAGCTTCTCCATTCAATAACATTTCATCAGCATAAGGTCCAATTCGTAATTGTCTTGTACCTCTAGCCCAAGCTATAGCAGTAAGAGGTGCTACAGGAAAACCATTTTCTGCTAGTTCGATAGCTGGCGTTAAAACTTCTTTTGTGGTCATTGAACCAAATTTCTCAAGTGTATCTACCCAACCAGCAGCAGCTCCAGGAATAGTAACAGTGTTTACATTAAATCGTGGAAGTTCATTTTTAAAACCCAATTCGGAAAGTTTCTCAAGAGTCAGTTCTACTGGAGCTCTGCCACTAGCATTAACCCCATGCACTTTTTTTGTAGCATTATCAAAAAATAAGCAAAAACAATCCCCTCCAATACCTGTAGAACATGGTTCTGTAACATTAAGCGCTGCAGCAACAGCAACAGCTGCATCAGCTGCATTGCCACCTTGCTGTAAAATCCTTATTCCTGCTTCTGAAGCTAAAGGCTGACTAGATGCCACCATACCTCTTGTTGCATAAACTGGAGATCGACGTGAATTGAAATGCATAGAAACAAATAAAATCTTGATAAAATAAACCTAATGGTTTAATCAAGGTATGATAATTGAAAGAACGCATTTAACTTCTGAAAAAACTTGAACTTCTCCCAATCTATGTCCTTCAAACCGTAATCATCAAAAAAACGCTTGACCCATTGTTGACCAAAATTATACTCAATACTCCAAGCTACAGCTACTAAGTCAAAATATCTGTCATTCAATCCGCCATAACACCAATCAACAAAACCACTTAATTTTCCGTCTTTAATTAGTATATTTGGTAAACAGTAATCTCCATGACAAAAAACTATGTCATATTTCTCTGGTTTATTTTCAAGAATTTTGTCAAAAAGCTCTTCAGGAGTATTAATTGACCATCCTTCGTCAAAATTTTTGCTGTTGATTAGTCCTCTATTCATTCTCGATTTAGCAATATTGATAAGATTATCTGGTGTATTATCAACAGGACAATTGGAGAAATCTAGTGAATGAATTGTTTTCAAACCTTCAGCTAAAATAGAGATGTGGTTGCGCTTTTCATCCTCAGAAGTAGTTTGATAGGAAACTTTGCCTTCAATTTCGGAAAGTAGTAAAAATTCCTCGTGTTTAAAATTACAAAAATAGAGCATGTTTGGAACTGGTAATCTATCATCCAGCCACTCAAGTATCTCTTTTTCTTTTTCAAGAGTAAATTCGGAAAGAGGTCTGTTTATCTTAAGGTATAGTGTTTCGTTGCCTTTTACTAATTTATGTACCTTAGTCTTTGAGCAACCAATAGTTACAACCTCCCACTTGAAATCTCCTAAAATTTTTTTCAAGTCGGAAGGAATCCTATGATTTAGAGTGTTATTTTGTTCCATTAAAACCAAACCTTGGCTCAATTATAGTTTTAAATTGTTTTTGACTTAAACAAAACCTTTTATCTAAACGTTAAACGCTAGCTCGTTAATTGTATATTGAATAGAGTAAGTGATTATAATGAAACTAACAGGAAAAGAAGAAATATTAAAACATTTACCGAATCGTCCTAAATACATACTTAAGATATATTTATTTCAAGTAATTCTTATTACATTGGTTACAGTATCAATTCTATTCATATTCGATTTACTACCACGTTTTTTTTCTATTAATTGGCTCACATATGTCGAACCGTATATCCCCTTTTTTGGATCTATTTTTGCTGTTTTTGGAGGACTAACCATTGTTCATCTAACATGGAGAAAAAGAGATAAGTTAATAGCTGAAGACAAGAAATTAGCATTCGAGAAATCGGTAAAATATACCTTTACAGGTATTCCTATTGCTATGGCAGGTGCAATTCATGGTTTTTTACCCTTTAGTTGGTTAGCTGATAAGATTTTTTCGTTTTCTTCTACTCAAAATCCAGTAACCAGTTTTCTAGAAACATCTGTTGGAAAGCTAATAATGAATACTGTTGGTAATCCTAATTATAACGATATGATAGCCAGAATAATATTTAGTATGCTAATATTGATAATTGCTATAGTAAATATGCGTCGAACAATAATGGTTTTTGGAATAGATACTGCTTCTATGCTTTATGTATACTATCCTGAAGAATCAAAAATAGTCAAAAATGAAATATATTCGATTGTTCGTCATCCACTTTATGTGAGTGTAAACCTATTAGGTATTAGCGCATTGGTTAGCAATTTTTCGATTTATTCTATCGGTATTTATCTGATTTTAGTATTAGGTTTTCAATATCACATCCGCTGTGTTGAAGATAAGGAACTAGCAGAAAGATTTGGTGAAGAGTTTAAAAAATACCAAAAAAGTGTCCCTTCTCTAATTATCCGTCCAAAGAATTGGGGAAAATATATGCGTTTCTTAATAGGAAAAGATATGTCAAAAACGATAAAGAATGGGGATTAATAACTGAGGTTATACTTGTTTTTTCCTTATTAAAATCCGAGATTTACTATTATCGAGGAGTTAGTGCAATTTTTTAAACCTTTCAAAGAATCTGATAAATCGTTGCTTGATAATACATACACTACCCTTCTAAAAAGGAGAAGTATCTAATAAGGCACCTAATTATAAGATGTGCTAGAATTAAATGAAATTATGGGAAAATGGCAATACATTGCAAGAAATCGCGTATTTTTGTGTTTATGGAAAAAAAACATAATACTTCCAATAATACTGTCTTCATAAATTCTTCATTTCTATTCAGATAATTCCGTTTTACCACTATATTTCAAGATTTTACCATACATACTTGTCATTACATCATCGATTTTATACCAATTCAAAGAAGATATCCCCTCATTTAAAATGCTCACAATTGTTTTGGTTTCTTCTTTAACTTCTATACTGTTAATTTCCATCTCTCCTCCGAAAATATGCAGTAAATTCCTTACAGGACATTGAAATTTTGAACGCCCTTTTTTGAGTTTCAGTAATTCAATGTAGATCTCATTCGCTTGCTTTAGTTTTTTTTCTGTCCATGATACTTCCAATGTCCTTTCTTCCTCCAATATCACTTTTGCGTGCATTTGATCTTGATGTAGTGCTTTCAAATCGTTCTCCTTCCTAAATGAACAACGTTTATTTATCGCTGGCATTGGGTATATAAATATTCCTAAATGAACAACGTTCACTAATAAGGTTAATATAGTTACGTCAAATTGTAGCTCGTGAAACAAAAGAGAGCTAGATCAGAAGAAGATAAGGCTGTTCTAATTAAGAAAATAACAGATACTGCCAGAGATTTGTATCTTAACGATAGAAAGCAATTCACAATGCGAGCTGTAGCTCGCAAGTTGGGAATGTCTCAAGGGAATCTTTACAATTATTGGTCTAGTAAAAGAGAACTATGGTATGCAATTATAAAGGCTGATTTCAAAGAATTTGAGGAAGGTATGGAAGCTATAGTTCGAGAGCATCACGGATTATTTATCGATCTAACAGATAAACTAGCAGACTATTACTTTACTTTTGCTAAATCAAACTTCCGTCGTTATCAGATGATGTTTGTTATTCCTCCTCCTCTAGCAGAAAAGGAGGAATCAGATGAGATAATCTATGAAGCAGGAACTATAATCGTTTTAATGAAAATTGTTCAAAAAGCAGTTGAAAATGGTGAATTAATTCCTTTGGATGTTCAGAAATTAGTTCTTTACTTTTGGTCACTAGTACATGGAACAACATTAGCATCTAATACAACACTTTTTTCACCGGAAGCAAAACTAGCTCAATTTGGAACAGCAGAAGAATTTCAGTCTTTTGTAAAAAAGTTAATTAGAAAGCAGATGGAACAATTTTTAGCGAAAAAATGATGCAAAGCTCTGAGACACACGATTATCGCATAACTATTTTTCGTAAAAGATGTTAAACATATCTTTCTAGGAATACAAAGCATTAATAAATTGGTATCTGTAGGGAAAGATAGTACACACATGAATTGAGACCACTACTGATAGAGTGATTTTATGGATAAATACTTCAACAACGAGAAACTAGACATGAAAGATGGTGTTATACGAAAACCAGGTTTGAATAGAGAGAATATCGATTATATTGCTTTAAAACTAAATGAGTTAAAACATGAAATGGATTTGGAATTTAAAGTACCTAAGAAAGTGAAGCGAAGAGCAAGCTATTAGGCTTTTTTTATTACATACAGCAATGGAGAGATGTTATTTTACCATGGAATCTCATTCACTTGCTAGTCAAAGATATTTTTCTGTATCTTTAATATTTAAGGATAGGTTCATTTTTCCGTGAATTACCTCCTTTTCCAGATTTGACATATTGTAAACAAAAAAATTTCTTGATTCGTGGTTCATAATTTGGAATGTTCAAAAAGTTATAGACTAAAAGGAACAGATAACATTCAAGGTCCTGTTAGATTGTTATCATATATAGGTTTTGATAACATAACGAGTAAAAAGAAATCAATTTTTAATTAATATTTCAGAATTTAAAAAAAGATTAAGAAGTGAACTTCTATTATCCCCCCTGTTCGTATGGGCAAGTTATTGCCCTATAATCCAGTCAATTAACATCCTGTCGAATAAAACCTGTTCCTCATATTGGGGAGTATGACCACTTTTCTCAAATAAATGGTAATTATAATTTGCAAACTTTTCTTTCTCCCCATCCCAAAGAGTAGGTGGATTAAGAAAATCATACTTCCCCATCGTTATAAAAACAGGACAGGAAATCTTGGACAGGAAAGGTGTGGCATCATATTTCTTCAGTACTTCATTGAAAAAATAATTGATATATTCCATGTTGATCCTATGATCTTCCCAAAGAGGTGATGAATCAAATTGTGGATCATACCAAAACTTTGATCCAATAGCAACATACCATTTCACAAAATCTTCACCGGTATTAAGTTTAATATTCGAAAGAGTTTCGAAGTTGGAGTCATAAATCGCTTTTCTCTCGACAGACGCATTTTCGTCCCAATAATATTGTTGTTTCTTGGTGTAATCTTCTAATAACCACCACTTTGGTCCAAGCCCAATTAGAATGAGATGAGAAACTTTATCTGGAAATCTTCTGGCGTATTCAAGTCCAAGAAGTACCATTGCAGAACCCCCAAACAATGCAAAGGTTTTAAGATTTAATCTCTGAACGAATGAATCAATATCATTGATTATTGAATCAATAGTCATATCCTCCACTTCTCCAAATTCAGAGTAACCACAGAGTCCTAGATCAACGAAAATTAGCTGCAAATGGCTTCTAATGTTAGTTGAGAAGGTAAGTTTATTAAAGGGATTTAACCCGTTCAAAATTATACAAGGTACACCATTTCCTTCAATTTCATAATATATTTTTCTTCCATTAACTGTAATATGCAATTTCTTAGACTCCTCCTTAATTAGACTATAATACTGTGAAAAATTTCCAATACGATTTAAATTACTCTTTTCGAGCTTAAGAATATTCCGGATAGGCGCATTTGAAACTAAGAATGACTGAAATCAAAGCATGACGGTTTTTCCTTTCATTTTTTAATAGAGAGAAAAATCTTCTTTCTCACCTGTCCAACCCAAGAAATCCTTTTAACTATAAAAACTAGAGAAAGTGTTGTGATGATTCACTGAATTGGTTGGTTGTTTTTCCGTTCATTTGAAATTTCCCGTCTTAAAAAGACTTAAAAACTGATAGTTAAGATTGAACAATAACAAGAATCTTTTTAATAAAGGTTCAGGTAAAACCGCGTAAAACAGCGAAGTGGGGAAGCTTGGAAATCCCGCTGGGCTCATAAAACCCTTCTAGACTGCTTCTAAATGCTTCTAGATTGAGACACCCGGAGGTCGGTAGTTCAAATCTACCCTTCGCTACCAATCTTTTTTCTTCTAGTCCTTTTTGGTCTTTTTTTGCGTTTTTAAGGTGAACATAGCAGAAATCCCCTAACTTTAGGTGGGGGATGAATGCTATATGACTATCTCTTCGTCTATTATTCAGCTTTTTATACTAAAAAAAGAACTAAAAAAGTAAGGAAATGAACCAATGCTAACCTACAAAGTGCAACTGTACCCGAGTAAAAAGCAACAAGTAAAACTTGTTGAACAGTTGGATAGTTGTAGAAAACTCTATAATAGGTTACTAGAAGAGTGCAAAAAAACGCAAGAGAAGGGAGAAAAACTCACACAAATCAAAACTCAATCATTTAGAGTTTGGCTAAAAAATAATTCTATGCCCGAATTGAAAGGAGTACATTCTAAAGTTTTACAGATGGTCAATTACACTCTATGGTCAAATATCGAGAGTCTATCCCAAATAAAGAAGAATGGTCGTAAAATTGGTCACTTGAGGTTCAAAGGGAAGGGGTGGTACAAAACCATCAACTACAACCAGAGCGGGTTCAAGATAGACGAGTATAAAAACAAGATAACTTTCTCTAAGATAGGAATTATCAATTGTAGAGGACTAAATAATAGAGTAAGAGAAAATAAAATAAAAGGGATAATCATCAAACGCACTCAAACAGGTAGATGGTTCGCTAATATACAAGTGGAAAACACTCCTATAATTCTTCCTAAAACCAATAAAAGTGTGGGAATAGATGTAGGGGTTTCTTCGTTTATCGTCGATTCTGATGGTAGAAGAGTAGAGAACCCCAAAAATATTGACAAACAATTAAAGAAAATCAAAAAGAAGCACCAGACACTTTCTCGCAAAAAGAAAGGATCAAAGAACTGGTTAAAAGCAAAGTTACAATTAGCTAAACTTTTAGCACAAGCTACTAACCAACGTAAAGACTTTTTACATAAAGTCTCCAGATTTTATGTTAATGTTTATGACCTTATATGTGTAGAAGACTTGAATATTAAAGGACTCACACATAAAGGTAACAAAAATAATAAGCGGTCACGCACTCTCCATCGCAACATTTTAGATGCTTCGTGGGGACAGTTCTTCAACTATTTATCTTATAAAGCTGTAAATGCTGATAAAAAAGTAGTTAAAGTTCATCCTAAAAATACTACTCAAGAATGTTCTAGATGTGGTAGAATGGTTAAGAAAAACCTTTCCGATAGGATACACTTCTGTCCTTATTGCAACTTAGAGCTAGACCGCGACTATAACGCTTCGATAAATATTTTGAAGAGGGGTACGGAACATGCCTCTTTACTTTTGGAGAACAGATCTCTGGTCACTATCACTGCTTCCGCTTTCGTTAGTGGTCAAGTCTTTTCTATGAATCAAGAAACTCCTTCCTTAAGGTAGGAGTGGTTCATGTTTCTATCGCAATATTTTTTTAACCTCATTATATGGTCTCTCGTCTGATATGTGTCCACTTACTGTAATTCTGCTAGTTACCTCCTTCCTAATCTGGTTGTTTGTAGGTTTTTCTATTTACAAACAGTACCGTTATACCACTCTAGTTTTTGACTTTTTGCCTTTTTATTTCCCTCTCTCTATCCTAGGATTCATTTCATACGTTGCAGGTATAATTTTTTGGATCTCCCTTTCTTTATGGTTCCTTATCCTTTCTATAGGCATATTTGTTCTTATACTCTATGCTTACTTGATTCGTAGGTGGAGACAATGTTATACATTATCTCAATATGCTTCTTTTCTAGATGAGCTCAAAAAACCCCAATATCTTGTTCATACTTTTAACGATTATCAAAACACTAATAATTTTTCCTCAGATAAAGTTCATGTTTTTATTCGCCATGATGTAGATTTATCACTAAAAAGGTTGAGCAAAATAGTAGAGTTAGAGAAGTTCAAAGGTTTATTTTCTACTTCCTTTTTCCGCCTTCATTCCGAAAAATACTCATTCGAACAAGCATTACCATTAATTAAACAGTTAACTTCAGATGGCTTTGAGATTGGATTTCATTATGAATCACTGAGTCAAACGAAAGGTAATAAAGATGAAGCCGTAGCTTTGTTTACCGAGGAACTAAAACAACTTCGCGAAATCGCCCCTGTATCTGTCGTAGCTCATCATGGTGATAAGTATGATAACCATACTCTTTGGCCAATAGTTGATAAAAAATCACTCAAAATTTGGTCTGCTTATGATATGAAATGGGATAAATACCTTACCGATACTGGTGGCAACGATATGCTTCGACAACATGGACACCATATCTTCGCAAAACTTGATCAGGTTAAACCTGGAGATATTGTTCAAATTCTAATTCATGCTGATTGGTGGTATTAATAGAGGTTAAGTGGTAAACGATGAGTATAAAGCGTATCCTCAAAATCTTGAAACGAATGCTTGTTGATAAGAAATTTAGAAATATGGTTATCAACAGATTAACTCAAGAAGTCAGACAAGTAGCAAAACCTGTAAACATAGCAACTCAACTCGCTGCACCTGAGAAAGAATTACTTAAAACATTGAGAATTGCTTTTGTTGGAGGATGTGAAATATCATTCTTAAAGGAATATTTTGAAGCTAATGGTGCAACATGTTACCACACTTTTGATCATAATGAAGCGTCAGACCCAAATTTAGCACTCAGCGACTTTGACGGTGGAGTGTTTCGGTTCAAACCTAATATAGTTGTAATAAGTGATGCGCAATTCGTGCGTAATGAGATTAGTAATATACAAAACAACAAAACTAGTACAGAATCTCAAAATGACCAAATTAACTTCATTAAACAAAGAGTGCTAAATGGGATTGAACAAGCTAGAAAAAAAATTGAGGGAACATTTTTTGTTATGACCTATCCTCTAGTTATCCGACCATCATTGGGGCGTTTTGATTACAAGAATCTTCCAAACTCATTTAGTTTAAGAGAATTTTTGGGTCTTTTAGATTTAGCATTTTATGATTTAGCTAAAAAGGAAGGTGATGTTTATATTTTATCGGTTAATGAGTCATTCATCAAAGCAGGTGTTGGTTACCAGCTTCGAGAAAATGATGCTGATGGTATATATGAACACATCAGCAGAGAAGGAGCGGTTACCATAGGGAATGAGTTACTTAATCACATAAAAACAATTAGAGGTTTTGGTAAGAGAATCAAGTGTGTGGTAGTTGATTTAGATAATACTCTGTGGGACGGAATTCTACGGGATGATGGTGTTGAAGGTATCAATGTCTATTACAATCGATTAACGGTTCTTAAACTATTAACAAAACGTGGTATTTTACTAGCTATTGCAAGTAAGAATGATAGCAATATTGAACCGCTAGTAGACAAAGTAATAGGAACAGTATCTGAATTATTTGCGGTTAAAAAAATTAATTGGAATGATAAAGCTCAAAGTATAGTAGAAATAGCTCAAGAGCTCAATATAGGTGTTGACTCTCTTGCCTTTTTTGATGATAATCCATACGAAAGAGATCAGATTAAAACATTCTTGCCTGATGTATTGGTTTTACCTGAAACAGAAATACTTCATTCTCTTAACAGAATAGAATTTGAACCCATAGGTAAACTAACAGATGAAAGCGCAGAGAGAACACAGATGTATGTGCATCAAAGAAAGCGTGAAGGCGATGAAAAGAAGTTTGCATTAGATAAAGAGGGTTTTTTACGTTCATGTAATTTGGAACTCTGGATGCGAGAAGCAAAAGATGTGAATTTAGGACGTGTTACTGAGCTAATCCAGAGAACAAACCAATTGAATGCCACAGCAGTTAGGTATTCCAAAGAACAGATTCTTCAATTTCATAAGTCAGATAACGAAAAAATCTATGTTGTAAACCTATATGATAGATATGGAGAGTATGGATTAATAGGCGTCACAGTTATACGAAAAGCTGATGAGAAGTGGATAATGGATATTTTGACTTTTTCGTGCCGAGCAATGGGTAAAACGGTTGAACAAACTTTTCTTTCTTATCTGATGACGGAAGCAAAAAAGGATAAAGCGAAGGTATTAGTAGGTAAATACCGGAAAACAGAGCGTAATGAAGCAATTGAGAGGTTATTTACAGAATCAAATTTTGATAAAGTAGAAACAAAAGGAGATTCTGTTTTATTGGCATATAATTTTGAAGAAAAAAAAGTCCCTGACTTTCCTGATTGGTTTACCATTTTGAAAAAAGAGAAATGAGAGATTGTGCTTCCAATTTCGAACATTTTCAACTGTTATCCACAGAAGGTCGAAAATTTGGTTAAATTAGCTAGAGGTTCTTAAACAAAGATAGGGTTGCATTGAGAGCAGATGGTACAAGTTATTTTGTCGGGTTTATAAAGGGAAATAGAGAGTAGTACATAGATGGTGAAAAGAACTTATACCACAGGAATATCATTTGATCATTACCCTAGAGGAGAGAGGAGAGAAAAGAGGTATAAGTTAGCAAAAATCATAGAACAACTGGGCGAAGAAAATTATCAGTTATGTAGGAAATATAGCAAGGAAGTGATAAACTATGTACTGGGGAATAAGATCCAGTACCAATCCATTGCTGATTCTTTAACAGAAATAACCATGGGTAAAGGAAAGTTTGGGGTTAACGAGCTGATGACCCATATTGGTCTAGCCAATAACCACCTCCATAGTGGCTTTCATCTGATGTTTAATTCAGCTAAAGGGTTTATCGATCGGATTAGCAAGTTCCAGGCGATTCTTGGATGGTTCAAGACAGAACCTCTAGAATTGGTCAAGTGGGTCTTATGGCAAAGAAGCACCTATCAGATCCATGCGTTCCAAAAAAGGTGGGGGATAAGTTTTCATTACCTCGACCCCTTCATGCGTGGAGTACATAAGAAGTTCTTTAAAGATACTTTACCCGAGAATCTAGAAGAGATCACTCTTGAGGATTTCATGGGAGGGTTAGAGAGCGAGATTAGCAGGATAGGTGCTCAAGATGACATGAGTGAGGGGACAGAGAGTTTCCTTAGAAGTCTGTATTTCCTGCAAAGGAAAGTAGAAGACGATTCTCACTTTCTTGTCTCTGCACTCGTATCTATTCCTACAGGATGGAGGTGCTTTAAGAGGTGGGTAGAAAAACTTGTTCTACCTAAATATGGTCTCGGTCGTTGGGCTTCAGTGTTTCGTAGTGTCCTTTCGCAAGTCTACCTCTCAGCTTATGAGGGGGTGATCAACCAAGTATATGCTGCAAAGGTCATAGAGTTGTTCAA
>JAUVXQ010000014.1 GCA_030603505.1 Candidatus Heimdallarchaeota archaeon
CAAGGATACAGCTTGCATTGGCATCCAATCAGGTTGATAGATTTTCACAGTCTGTGGAACACCTTGGTCAATGTATACACTATGATTCATTTTTATGCTAATAACAGTACCAAACTCCATTTGCACACCCTTGGTAATCCCACTAGTTAATGGGTTTGTCCCCTCAAACTCTGTTAAAAGTGGCTGAGCTGGATTGGTAGTATAACTTTCTGCATCCATTAATACTGAATTATTGAAACCAATACCTTTTAACATCCCTGCAATCATAGTGAAAATAAGATCTCCTCCTTCCTGTGTTGCATTTCCAAATAATTCGGATAATGAAGTTATTGATCCTCCACTTACTGAAGCGACATCATCCCAAGTTTCTAATAAATTGAAGAGTGGTTCAAATATTTCAGAACCTGTTCCGTAATCATCTGCAATAATTAAACTTCCACCTCGTGCAAGGAACGCTATCATTGAAATAGTATCAGCTTGACTATATTTTGTTGCTGGTCCAATGACTGTTACTACAGCTGATCTATTGAATCTATTTAGAATATTAAGCGATGACATCCCATTTAATATCTCGTATTTCTGTCCATAAGCAGTTGTTTCTTGTTCTAAATACAAGCGTACGCTAGAAAGACCATCCCATCCATCATTGTATATTGAGAACTTTGTCCCGAAGCTACCTAGCCCTACCATTCCTAGAAATATAGGTACCACTATTATCATGAAGAGAAGAAACATTGCAATGGAGTACTTCGTAAAGGAAGGACGCCAACTAAACTTTCTTCTTGATGCTCTTTCGCTTCTTGACAACTTTCTTCTTTGTTGACTTCTTCTTTTGTTTTCCTCTTGGCTCAACTACTTCAACATCCTGTTCTCTTATACCTCTGAAACAGATATCTAATCGCTGTATAGCCTCTTGATAGTCTTCATAAGTGACTTCTCTGTCCGTATAACGAGCAATTTCAAAGGAGACCATATACTCATCCATTACTTCTGCGGAAATGTTCGCCTCATTAGATATTTCAAAACCAAATTCACGTCCAGTTGTATTAGAAGAACGAATCATATTTAATAAATCCTGAGCAATTGTTGTTAAACCTCCAAATGAAGCGATTACAGCTCCGCGATAATCTTGCCTTTGTTCGAAGATTCTAACATCTCCCATGACTGTATTAAATATTTGATCTAATCTCTTAACCTGTTTTTTCCTTTTGAAGAAACCAAATATACCTTTGTTACTCAACTTTCTTTCCACCTACATTTATGTTTCAATTTCCATTTTACTAATTTCTAGTTGATCTATAGTTTTAAGGAGTGCTCTCACTCCTGCATTATAATCTTCTTCGGTTATAGGTTCATGACTATAACGCGCTTTTTCGAAATAATAAGTTATTGTTGCCATAGTTTCTCTTTGGATTTTAGCTTTTGCTACTAAGAGAAAAGCAAACTCCATCGGTGTTTGATGTTTATATCTTGGAAGTTCGTAGAACTCTCTACCCACACCTTCTACTACGTTCCACATTTTTATCAAACCTTCCTTATATCTTCCCTCAGCTCCATCCCTTTTTATTTCTTCAATAATTTCTCTTAAGTAATCTCTTAATCTTCTTCTAAGAGTTTGTTTTTTAGCATAAGTTTGTAAAGAGTGTCTATTAATCCAGAAGAATAGAACTATTATAACAACAACTAAACCACCCACAACTCCACCGATGAGTGCACCGATGTTTAGATCAATACTACTGCCAGGAGGAATAACAGGAGGAGGATTAACAACACTTAATTGCACAAAAGGTGTAGTAAGCAAGTTATTGACATTATCATATGATAATAAATAATAATCTAATGGAAAAGGATCTGCACTTGTTTCATTTAAGAGATAATCAGAAAGATCTAATGATGCAAAATATGTATTTGTTGTTCCAACTTGAGTTAAAATCACAGATATTGTCTGTCCATTATAGTCAACATAAACTGTAACATTGTGTATACCTGATCGTTCATCAGTAAGAATTATAGTAAAATTAAGAACTGTGTCGGGTTCTATAACTATACCTGTATAATCAACAACTAGACCACCAGGACCAATTACAGGAGCGTCAGAATCTATAGCTGCTAGATTTCTTGTTATACTTGTGATAGCATTGTTTACAGGACTTGCATTATCATAAGCAATGTAGTACCATGAGTACTCGTAATTATAGTCTGCATTTAAGACATAAAACCACTGGTTAGTACTAGGAACGTTTGTCATCAATGCGCCATTAATATAATTTTCTTCCCAGACACCACTACCTTCTACACTTCGATTAACATAAATTCTTACAGATGAGATACCTGTGTATATTGAACTGTCATTAACAAAAACTGTAATATTAAACCAAGGATTATCTAGTTCTGGAGATGTTAAGGAAACTGGATCTCCTTCCTCCACTGGTTCTTCATAGTCCCCTATTTGATACTCATTATAATGTGTACTATTATATAAATGATATATCCATCCAAAGCTCACATCGTACTGTGCAATAACCTGTCTTGTTCCACCAGCAGTTAATCCATAACCTGCAAAATCTTTGACCTCAATATAATATTGAATATAATTTTGTGCATACATCGTATTTATACTTAGAGTACCTTCATATTGACCTCCCCCAATATCGATTAATGTAATATTAGTCCATGTTAATATTACACCTACACCCTCTTCATAAATTTGATAGAACAATGTTACATAGTTTATACCAGTTCCCACATCTGAAGCAGTTACAGTAAACGTAATATCAAAATAAGGTTCATGTGGGACTACTATTAATGGGTCAGGTGTGCGTATTTCTGCAGTAATTTGAGGCGCATCATAGTCTGGACCATAAATGTAAATTGTATGAGTTATTGACTCAGCATAAACCAATCCAGGAAGAACGTTTGCTGTAATTACAAGACCAGCAGGATAAGCTATTGATAGATCTAACCCACTGCTATCCAAATCACTCACAGTATAAAGGACATAGTGAGTATCGTTAGTTACTCCATCAGGAAGATTATTTACTTCATATCCTGCAAGAGTGATTGAAATCGTCGCACCTAACGGTTTCCTACCAAATTGATCTCTCACTGTAAGATTATATGCTTGAGCTGCTAATGAAGAATAGAAAGTATTGTTGAATTCTGTCCAATCAGCCACTGGATCATCTAGAGGATCAGTGAAAGTTAAAGTAAGATCATAATAGGTGTTAAAGGTGACGTTTGTTGAAACTACCCCTATTACATTATAACGATAAGTTGCTTGGGTTTCATTTAAAGCCGTTACTTGAATAGTTTTAAAAGCTGTTTGATTTGCAAAATCTGGAACAATTTTATTCAGTATTTTGTTCCCACTAGCTTCTGTTGTAGCCACCATTGATGCAACTTCTGGAAAGGTTAAGTTGAATCTTGAAAGAGGTGCCTTATTTCCAGCTTCATCGATAACGGTTATATCATAATAAATGGTTTCTCCTGGAGTGTAGAAATTCCCACCAGGATTATTATATAAATTAATTACAATTGTGGTGATATTTATTGCATAATGAACTGTTAAATCATCATCATTCAATAGAGCTGCTCCAAATTCAGATGAAAGAGCCTCGAAATGGACATTTATAGTATCCGTGATATCCGTAACATCGCTTGTAAGATCATAAGTTTTCTGGATTTCGGCTTGTAAATCGGTTAAAAGGTCTTCTACAATATATACTCCTCCACCGCCAGTTATAGTTACTCTTATTGTCCTACTAGGCTCAGCACCATTATCTGAAGTTAAATTAGCAAAAACAGTGAAAGTAGAACCATATACAACCTCCACTGGCGTTTTTGTTTTTGATATTCCCACTACAAAATATGCATCGACAACTACTTGGTTGTCTGTCTTTGTAGTGTTATAATAAGCGAGGAATCTATCGTTTTCTTGGTCAGTAGAATCATTATCTCTAAAGAATGTTAACCCTAATGGCGCAAAATTATAGAATACAGTTATGTCTACGTCTTGTACAAGAAGAGGAGCTGTTCCAGAATAAATATCGTTGTAGGGGGAAATTATACCAAAAGTACGATTACCATTGAAATCTGTTCCACTAACCCACCACTCCACCTTAAGGGTATATTGATTGCCTTGTGTGTCTGCTACTGACCCATTATCAAAATAACATTGACTAGTAATAGTATAACCTTGACCTGGATTCGTGATTGCTATTGTCACATCAAGATCTATAGACCCATAGAAGGTTACATTGACATTACCAGGACTAAGACTTCCTCTACCAGCTTCAGGATGTCCCCAGAAGTAAGCTAAAAGATCAATTTCACCTATTTTGGAGAAGGAACTAGAGGAAAGAACAGAAGTTGTCAAATCAATTGTAAAATTACCGAGTCCAGAAGTTGTACCATTCCCAACCTCATATTGTGGGTTTCCTTGATAGTCTGAAGGTGCACTCTCGAATTGATATTTCGTAACATTATAATATAAATAAACTATTTCATTATTCCAATAATCTCCTGGAAAAACGTACAATTGTCCTTCAACTGTCACTGTATCCCCTCTAAAAGCATAATCAGGGACAGTATTTCCAGGTTCATTTATTATTAGCTTAATATCAGTGGGTGTTTTTCTGGAGTCAGCGATTGTTGTACCATTGCTATTTCTAACTACCAGACCATTATCACATGGTTTTTGTAGTTCACTTGAGATATAGTTCTCACTCCCTTCTTCTAATTCTCTACTAATAATAGTTTGAGTTGATGAGATACCCATTAAATTATCTTTCCTCTCATTTTGTGTTATTGATACTTTTTCTTTAGAGAGTTGAGAATCTACTAAATTTGCTTCCAATCGATCTTCATTTTGATGTAACGTTGCTTGAAGTGGGGTAAACATCATTAAAGCCAATAATGAAAATAAAAGAATCGCATGAAATTTAGGTTTATAGCTTCGCTGTGTCATTTGAATCCCTTTTCAGTATAACTTACTAAACAAAATTCTTCCTTTAAAATCTTTATTGGATAAAAGGAATGACTAAATGATAAATCACATAATTTATGTGTTCTTATCATAAAGGTGGATAGATAAAATTTAATTTCTAAATCGTAAGAAGAGCTTGTTATTTTCGAATCTGATTTTTGTTTCATATAATCAGAATAATCTCCTTCGGAGTTCATCTCCAAATTTGGCATCAAAGTTTCAACGGTTATTAAGAGGTCAGCAGAAGCGTTCCATCGTTCAAGATAAAAAGTTACAACTTTAAACAGACCTGCTCCAAATTTACTTGCATCTATCCTATATACAGCACTAAATTGTCCAGCTAAATCAGTACTTCCATTTCCAAGGCTTATGATATTCTTTAGAGGTTTAGTGTCGTTAAGTATTTGGAGTTCTGAAAGGTATGTGGTTGAATTCTTCGTCCCATCATAAACTTCATAATCAACCAAAGGCATCATCCACACTTGAATTGCTTCATCTTCAATTGAATCTATGGGAATACCTAGTGGAGATATTAGGAAAAGCGAAAAATCGAATAGTTCAAAGAAAATAAAATCAGTAGGTGTTACAATTACTGATGTTGAATTAATATCTATAGTTGAGCTTATACCGTCCATAAGGTAGAAATATGAGTAAGTATAATTCTGACCATAATTAGCGATTAATGCATAAGCTTGATCAGTGGTGAGACCATCTAGAAGATCTTCACGTAATGGTGATGTATGATTGAGGCTATAAACTCTGGAAACACCGCTAGGATTGGTTGTGTTGTATCCTAATTCAATCTCAGGAGCAACAAATGTCGAAGTAGTTATCATAGTATTCAGTTGACTTAGTGTATAAACATAATAGTAAACATCGCGATCTTGAAGAACGGTTGTAAGTGCCATGTCTTCGTAGAGAACGCTTGAAATTTCATAATTCAAGCCTTTTTGTATTATATAGAGCGATTCTGCGAGACCCGTACTAGGTATTACTTGTTGTGTTGCATTCACAAGAACACTATCAAGATAGCCTTCTGGTACTATAGCAAAAGAGGTTGCAACGTATGCTGAAAAACCGCTAAATGCGGCTAGAATATAGGATGTGGCCATATAATTATTTACATCAAGTTGAATATAGTCACTAGTATTAAAGCTATATATTAGTTCTGCTTCCCCGAAATCATCTGTAGCCGCTTGTCCTAAATCATTACCTAAAACTAACAAGTTTTGAGGTGTATCTACATTATCAGAAAATTGTTGTAAAGTATATGTTCGATAGGAAATTGGTACATTTGTTCCTGGACTCCCTCCACTAGTAGCAGTTGCCCTAAGCGTATAAAGAGTTGAAAAATCAATCATATAAGCTTCATCAGGAGCTTCTGGGGGAATGGATGGGTGAGGAGGTATTGGTTGGGTTGTTAATGAATCATAACTTGGTGGTTCTCCAAACATCTCAAGTGTAAGATTATAACTGGAATGTAAAGTATTTTCACAATAAATTGGGGTGCTTCCTGACACATAGGGTATTGGTTGGAATTGACCCCAGCTGTATTTAGTTAATCCGCCTTCCTCATATGGAAGAAGAGCTTCTACCCATACAAAAGCATTCTCTAATTTAAATTCTCTATAGGTTGAGGTTCCATCTCCAATTGCAAAACCTAATACTGGACGAGCTGGAATGCCTTGTATTCTTAAAGCCATTATAGCCAGAGCTAAATAGTCAGGACCTGATTTGCTTAGACCAGTTACGAGACGTTCAGCTCTGTCTTGACCTTGGTTGTCACCTTGTGCTGCCTCAGGTAGTCCGAAAGTGGTCAATATTGAATCAAAATCGTATGTTATTTGCTGGTAAACACTGTCAAAACCAAGGTTCTCTCCATCATTTTTCAAACTAGAAGCGAAATTCCATACATTCGGTGAAATGGTTTCATAATTTTCTGGTAATTGAAGAAATAATGAATAAGTATCATTGAACGATGAAGATCCAAAATCGCTGTTATCAAAACCTAAAGCTCCATCAGTTCCATCTGTAGATTCAATTAAAAGATCCTTTTCACTCTGTAACATAGGTAAGAAATATGAAAAGTATTCAAACGCGCCTATAAAACCTAGAGCGGTTGTTGTAGCTGTTAAAGAAAGCTGATCCCTTTGATTCCATCTTATTTTAGCTGTTCCACTTTTAGCTGCAGTTATTTTATCACTATCTGATCCAAAATACAGATTGTCTGACCAGTCTGCATCATCATCAATTAAAGGAGTTTGGTAGGAGTTCCAGGTCGTCAACAAACTACATTGAAGTGAAGTGGTCGCTGCATAGGCTTTTTGGTCAACTTCAAAATGTGTGTATGTCCCACTTGATGGTGGACCATAATCACCAGTTTCTAGATCGTATAAAACTGCATCATTTGACGCATCAAATTCCCAAGTTGTGGGATTATACCTATCATAAACTTCCCAGCGATAGAGAAAATTACCCAATGAACCTGAAACCGCCGAGATATTCGCAAAATTCATATCCCCCAGACTGGCGTTTAAATCGATTGCATCCAATAAATCTAATAATCCATCAATGTAAAAAGGTGCAGAACCAGTGAATAATGAGGTAAACCAATCCGCATTAACAGTTTGTGCTTCTAGTTCACCCTCTGGTAAGTCACGATATTTTCCAATTAAACCTACATATGGAGATAATAGAGAAATCAGTAATGTCCCTACGGTCAATCCTACAAAAATAATTCTCCAAACATTATGTCTAGTGTGATATTTAATTAATGTAAACGGGAAGAATACAAGACCCGTCATAATTGCTAATATAATCCTTAGTGGAGTAAATTTAAATGCCATTTTGTAAGTCTCAAACGATAATAACAGAAGAAATACCTCTGCGAAAAGGATTACTGGAACAAGTATATCGATAAAGAAAGATGGTAGAGCAATCGGTATAAATTTGATAAAATAGAAATTTACAATACTTGCAACCAAAAGACCAGTGAATATTGTAGTGAAAAAGATATTCCTTTTTCTAATACCCTTTGGCATCATAGCTTCGAAAGGTCTCTGTTTAGTTTTGCGCTTTAACCTTTTCGGAGTTACGACAACAGCTGGTTTTGTTTTGAGTCTTTTTCTAGTAGATTTGAGTTTCTTTGGTTGCTTGGACATGGATTTTCCTCATTCCACAAAATATATTAGAATATTATATGTTATACTATAATTAATCTATAACAACATATTATTCAAAAACTTTTTGTGGGGTATTTTTTTTTCTTATTGGATTTTTAATGGGGTTGGTAATTATTCCTTTAAACTTGGATAAAGTTGAACAGGGCGTATACAGGTCTAAAAGTAGCACAGAGTAGCATTAGAGAAAATATTTGTAACCTTTATATATGAATCTACTTCTTTGTCTACTGCGGATAATATCGAAAAAGGCATTAGTCTCTCTTAATTTTCACTTTCTAAAAGAAGAGAAAATATAGTATAGCAAAATATATTAAGAAAGGAAAATTGTCAATTTTCAATAAGGTTGTGATTCAAATAGAGGTTAAATTACTCTCTTATCCTTCAGAAACGGAATTAATAGCAAAAATAGGAGCGGCTATTTGTTATTTGGGAAAACAAAAGTTTAGTGAAATTGAAGAAATCGCAAAAAACAAGCCTGATAATTATTTACAGGAAATTATCAAGTCGAGACATCTCTCGATTATAGAACATAATGTGTTTGTTTTTTACATCTCAGGTATAAGTAGAGTCGCCAGTCATCAGTTAGTGAGAAAAAGAATCGCCTCCTTCAGTCAACAATCACAGCGATACGTCAATGCGTCGAATTTTGAATTCGTAACTCCTAATGAAATTGAAGAATCTCAATTCGCTGAAGAATATAAACAAATTGCAAAGAATAATTTTAATCTTTACCAAAAAATGGTTAATGCAGGAATATCAAAGGAAACTGCAAGATATGTACTACCTAATGCTACAACAACACAACTTATAGTATCAATGAATGCACATGCGTTGATTGATTTTTTTGCTCAACGTTGTTGCAATCGAAGTCAAGGTGAAACACAAGAAATTGCTATGAAAATGTTAGAAGAAGTAAAACTCGTTTCTCCTTCTATATTCAAAGAAGCTGGAGCATTTTGCGATTTTTATGGTTATTGTCCAGAAAACTCAAATTCTTGTGGAAAGTCACCCACACTTTCCCAATTAAAGGAACAATATAAAAACAAACAGCTATAAATTAATCGGGTATTATAACTTATTTTATACTCTCATCTTGATTTTCTGGAGTAGATGCTTTTTTCATCATTGTTTTGGCAAAACAGCGCTAGCTCTAATCAACAAAACTGAGTATAAAATTGCCATAAAAATTAGAGCTGGTCGAACATTTAATTCTGCTATTGCATTTGAAGGTATCATAAAATAAATTAGGACTGCATAACCTACACCCAAAAGTGTCAGAATTGCTAAAATGATAAAAGGCCATAGAAAACCTCCTAACATATTAGAAAAATTTTGCCAAAAACTAGTAGATGCTATTTTTTTGAACTCAAAATCAGTTTTTATGAGATTCATTTTATATTGTTTGAGTTGGCTTCTTGAATAACTACTGCAAGGTTTAACAATATCAAAATCGCTTTTAAAATACTCTATGTAGAAGAAAGTCGTAAAAAGACGAATAACGATAAAAAGACCGATGATTATTTGCCAAAGAATAATTTCAATTCTACCAAAAGTACCTTGAAAGAATATGGAATCAAAGTTCACTAAAAACATAGATATAATTGTCCCAAAGATTAATAGAAAACCATATTTTAAGTAAGAAGCTGTTCCAATGGACTCATTACTAAAGAAATCTAGTGATACACTTACAACACCCAATAATAGCCAAATAGCGAATGGTATATAGTTAAGACTTATTGCTGATTGAATAGTTATTAATGCAAAAGTAATAGCTCCAGAGATGTGATGAATTAAACGAGCTATATTACTACCTCCAACTGAAAGAAAAATTTTTTCCCAATCTTCTTCAAATGTGCGATCACGGATTCTCATCGTTTTACATCCTTATGGCTTCTCTAATAATTCGTTGTGTGGGGGAGTATTTCTTCATCAAACGGTAAAGTGATAAAATGATATTATCATCATAACCCTTTACATCAACAAAGTCCCCACCAACAGTGAAGAGAATTTCTCTAACAAGTATTTCCCTTTGTTTATATTCATCTTTTACCAAACTTGGTAATACATGTCCCAGTATCTGGTTATACTCCTTGTGTATAGATTGATTTTGCAACCTTTCAGGAGATGACAACAGATTGAAATCCATAGTTGAAAAATTTACAAAAATTATTCGACTCTCCATGGATCTGAGAAGATGTAACCCACGCAATTTTTGTGTGATTTCTCCTTCTAAGTCGGAAAAAATGATAACTATAGAATGGTGTAGTTGTTGGTTTTTTACAAACTTTGCAGCTCTCATTAGGTTACTCTGAATCCCTGTAGGCTCTAAATCGTACAAATTAAGCATTAATTTTAACTCGTTTTTCCCAACTTGTGGTATAATATATCTTTGTACTTCTTCCTCATAGGCTATTATAGCTAAATCATGTTGTGTTCCTTGTATCAGTGATGAAAGTTCAACAACTGATGAGAGAGCATAGTCAAATTTAGGTCCAAACATATTACTACCAAGGTCTAGAAAAATAAGAAAATGGAGATTCTTCTGATCTTCAAATTCTTTGGTTATTAGCTTATCTTGTCTAGCTGTTGCAAACCAGTGAATATGTTTAAAAAGGTCTCCTAGTTGATATTCACGCAGTGAATGAAATTCATCACCTCTCCCTTTAATCCTATGAGCAAATTCATGAACCATTTTAAGGAGGAGATCTTTCTTTGTTTTCCAGGGAATATAAATTCTAGGTCTTTGAGGAAGAATTTTGATAGATTTAATATCCCCCAATATTCTTCGATTTACAAATATACTTTGAAATGGGCTCAATGAGATTTCGATTGGACCGACACTTCCATTACCTCTTCTTGCTGCTAAAAGTAGCCAGTGTATTTTTTTGGATTCTTTGGGTTGAATCCGTATGTTTAAGGTTTCAGGAGTGTCTATACATGTAAAGTGGTACGAGTAACTCAGTGTGATTCGAACAAACCTTGGTTTTTCAGAAGTATTTGTTATTTCTGCTACAATAGCTATAAGTCCCCTATTTCTAACATATTCTTTCGAAAGTTTGATTGACACACCAAATTCTACATTTCTATTCGAAAGAAAATAAATAAAAGTAGAAGAAATAATTAACCAGAAGAAACATCCCGGAATTATAAAAAGAAAATTATCAATTGCTAAACCTAGAATCACAAAAATACTAGATAACAACAAAAAGGTCTTACCATTCTTTGTAAATTCTATGTTTACTTTACTATTCATATGATATTTCCTCATTCATATTAGATAACAACATGCACTTCTGAAAGTATGTTCTCAATTATTTCTGAGACTCTTATTTGCTCTATTTCTGCTTCAGGAGAGAGTATGAGGCGATGATTCATAACTGGAAAGAAAATTGATTTTATGTCATCTGGTTCTATATAATCTCTACCTCTAATTGCTGCTATTGCTCTACTTAGAGTCATAAGAGCTATAGAGCCACGAGGACTAGATCCCAACGAAAGAGAGGGTATTGAACGTGTTGCTACTACTAAGTTTGATATGTATTCCATTATTTGATCGCTTACTACGACATTTTTTTCTATTTCATGTTTTAATTTTTTAATTGTTCCTTGATCGGTTACTTGCTCAACCTCAGCAAACATCTGCACTCTTTTCATTTTTAGCATAGCAATCTCCCCCTCCAAATTTGGAGGGTAAACTGGAATTTTTACTAAGAATCTATCAATTTGAGCTTCAGGGAGCGGATATACACCTGTCGATTCAATAGGATTTTGAGTAGCAATAACTATAAAGGGGTCAGGAAGCTTATGTGTTTCTTGCCCAACTGACACTTGTCGTTCTTGCATCGCCTCTAATAATGCAGATTGTGTCTTTGGAGGGCTACGATTTATTTCATCAGCAAGAAGAATATTTGTGAATACAGGTCCCTTAAAGAAACTAAATGAACTTGTTTCTCTTTCAAAAATAAGCCCTCCTGAGATATCAGTAGGCATCATATCACTTGTGAATTGTATTCGCGTAAAATCCATCTTCATAGCTTCTGCTAGTGTACTAGCCATTAGCGTTTTAGCTATCCCAGGAACACCTTCAAGCAGACAATGCCCGCCAGCTAACATTGTAGCAAACATTAGTTCAATGACATTTTCATTCTGCACTATGCGTTTTCGCATTTCATTCATAATATTCTCAAAAATATCCTTTGCTTCATTTACTTGAGTCATTTACATCAACCTTTTCCTTTTCTGAATCTCTTCTAATTTTGAAAACAGATAGATGAATGTATCATAATCTATCTTTCTAATCAGCGTTTCTTCAAACATTTCTTTCTCCTCTTTAGTTAATAATAACGGTTTAATATAACTTAGTTTTTGCTGAAGGTATAAGTTAAAAGCCTGGGGATGTAGTTCGTATTGAAAATATAAAGAAAAAAGAATCTTCTCTTCAATAGTAGGTTTAACAACTTGCCCAAATGTATCATATAATTCTCGTCCCCTGCTCCAGATTCTATTGGACAAAAAATTACGGTATGATTCTGTTGGTTTAAATAATTTCTGTATCCTAGGAGCAAAATAATACAATATTAAAATTAGGAGAACAATAATAAATATTAGTAATTGTGATTTTGATAGTAAGATTAAATTTCCATAAGATTGGCTTATTATTCCTTCTGTAGATCTTAAAGGCCACTTTTTGTGGCTCTCCTCAAAACATACTAAGCTTGGTTTTTCTGGAGATAAAATACTTAAATAATATCTGATGAGATCAATATTACCATAAAATTTCGTATAAAGTTCATTAACTAAGAAGCTTGAAGAAGTTATAGCTATTATTACTCCTCTTCCTCTTCTTATTACAGTACCAATTTTGTAGATTCGTGTTCTTTCCATTAAAACTGACCAAATTCCATCGTTATTAGAGTCTATAAACGTGGTTCCAGCTGTAACTATATTTCCAATTTCTCTTTGATTTCTATCACTAGCTATTTCTAGAATAGCTTTTGGTTTAACAAAACAGAGAGTATCATTAACCTCTGTAGAATTTACAAGAATGATTTCAGGTGATTTGTAATAGTCAACTGTCTCAAAAAGGTTCAATCCGGAATAGATTATACCAAAATACGCAGCTAAACCTGCAACTACTCCATCTCCCCCAAGTAGAACAAGAGTACCACCTCTCAAGACAAAAGAATCAATAATTGCTCTCTCTGGATTACGATAAGTCTTTGCACCACCCGCTATCACTAAAGTTGAAGTAGAGTTAAGGTCCATGATAGGATCTGCTGATAAAAGGGTTCTCGAAATATTATAACCATCTTGATATAACAATGCGTCAACATAAGACATACCGTCAGGACCTTCATTTTCAATCGAATATGGGGGAGGAAAGCTTGCAAAGTTTATACTTAAAGGAAGAAGAATAATTACAAATAGAAGTATTGTTTGAATTAGTACTTTGAACAGAGGAAAATTTTGAGCGCTATAAAGATTTTTCAATTTCATTGTTGGCTCTCCTTAAGTGTGTTTTTTTCGTAGATTTGTATTTCATATCTTGATTTACTAAGTGCTTGCATGGTTAGAAGTTTTTCAATGAATAGTATCAAATCATCATGTTTCATTTCAGCGAGCTGATATCTCGCTGAATAGAAGAGACTGATTATTACATCAATATGTTCAATAATTTCTGGTAAATCAAGTGAGAGCATGAATTCTTTTGGAGTTAGAAAATTCTCTCTCTTTTTACCAATCATCTTTCTCATATTTTGATCTAGTTTGTGATAACCATAGATAATACCTTCAGTATAACTGCCTTTTTGAAGAAATTCACCAAGAATATCAACTAGAGTTTTAATGTGTGTTCGAAACTTATCTCTTTGTGAATCAATAATTGCTTTTTTCACTACAGGTGACGAAGAAATCATTCGTCTATCTTCAGTTCGTTTTCTGAGAGTCAAAGCAACAACTAAAACAAGGAAAATTAATCCTACAATTACAGGGATAATTTGGGGTGATATTAAGGGTTCTTTGTCGAACTCAACAGGTTTTTCAGGGATTTCTGGCCTTGAAGAAGGAACAGTAGGGGCAGTTGGTGTAGAAGTAGAAGAAGAGGGAGAGGTAGAAGTATAAGATGTAGTTAGTTGTGTACTTTGAAGAGATGTTGATTCAACATCATCTAAACTCACATAACTTTCTTGTGAGCTGTTAGCTAAAATAAAAATAACTATACAAGCTATTATAATCCAGATTTTTGGGTTGAAAAATTTCTTAACCTTGTTCACTCTTTATCTCACCTCTGTTCACTTCTTTAATTATTGATTCACTTTGTTGAATAAAAGCATACACTTTACATAGACTCCACATTTCTGATACACATATTTGGAGTTTATGCGATGCGGTTTTATAACCTAGATAGGAACACCTTTGATCCTCAAAATAAGGACAAACATTGGTTTGTCTTACCTTTATCATTGCTTCAAGTTTTCTTTTTAGATATATCATAGAAAATGCTTTTGTTTTTTTAGTTGCTTCATAATTTGAACCATTAAGATCAAAAATAGTAACGACTGAAACTGGTGTTTCTGGAAGAATTTCAGGAGAATAAACAACTTTGGAACCTTTCTTTGGAAATATAAGATAGGAAAGCTTTCTGCCAAGTATTGTACCTAAATAACCACCAACAGCGCTAAAAATAAGCAAACTCACCGCAAACATGAAAATATAGCTGAAGAAAAGAAAATTAGGCATAATTGAGGCTATTAAGTCTATATTTGAAGTTGTAAATAAGAAGATTTGTGATATATATAATAGAACAACGAAGAGAAAAGAAAGTAGTGAACTAATTAAAACTAAATCTATAGCATCTTCTTCCCATACAATTCCAGTTACCAAACCAGCAATGAAAAACGGAATTAAAGTGTTAATAATAATTCCATTAATAAATGCCGTTATATCTTGCGCTTCGAATGTTATAGAGAAAGGCAAGAACAAGATTTCAGTTGGTGACCAAACAAGATTTTCTATTACATAATTATTTTGAAGGGAAAAAAAGAATATTGAAAAGAATATTGAAATCCCATAACTAAGGGAGAGATAAAATGAACCCCTCAAAATAAGATTCGTAAAGTACTCTCTCCTACCACGTTTACCTCTATGAGGGAATAATATTTTAAGAAACACTTCCTTTAAGGGTTTGTTGGATGGATGTTTTTTAGCACTTCTAGAATTTTTGTGATTACTCATTTTACACCCTCGCTCAAAATTAGTTTTGACCCAGAAATAACTTTTATAAGATAAGCAATACTTACAAAGAAAACTACCATCACACAAACTAGACTAGTAAAGCCATATAGAAAACGAAAAGAGAAGAGCAGTACGAATGCGAAAATACCCATATATAGTGAGGATACAATAAGAGCAAGTACAACAGTTGATGTGACGATTATTGAACTTAACATTGATTGGACTCTATTTTTAGCAGAAAAAAACCACACAAATGTGATTAGAAGAGCTAGTAAAATAGCTACGATAAAGATTACATATCCAAGAAAAGAAACAGAACTTTGTATATTCATAAAGATAAATAACAAACTAATCAAAATCCCTACAAAAATAACTCTAGTAAAACCGATAGAAAAGCTCACATAAAGCGGTGGAGACGATGAATTCATTTTGTCATATAATGTTGTTACTTCTCTTCCACAAGACCAACAATTTCTTGCAAAAGCAGGAACTAGTTGATTACAATTATTACATTGAAGTTTTGGGAAGAACCAACATAAGTCACAGTATTCGCTATTATAATTTCTTGTAAAACAGTTTGAACATAAAAACTCCTTTTCAGATTCTTTATACAAGTATGGATACTTTGGCTTTGATTTTAACACTTTTGCAAGTTTTCCACTTTTTTCGCTAAGGTTTGGGCATTCAGATGACATATGCTCTGTGAAACAATACAAACAGTATTTTGGAATTTTTATTAACAAGATTAGTGCGAAAAAAATGAATAGAACATATGAGCTGTAATTCAGAATAGATAGGGCAGTAAAATTCTCATTGACTACTGAATAATAATTAACTAAACCATGAAAACCGGTTCCTAAAAAAAGGAAAACACTAAAAACGAGAATTCTTACTTTTTTCGGATAGCTTCGACCTATGAAAATTATTCCAATCCCTAGTGCAACGATCATTGAAGAAACGCTATGAAGAGGATAGATTGTCCTACCAAAAAGTAAAGAGTTGATCACAAAATTTGTAGGAAGAGTTGAATAAGACAAAAATTGTTCTATTAGGTCGAACCATGCACCAAAAAAACCACCAAGAAAAACAGCCATCCTTAGAGAGGGTACTAAACGAGTCTCATAGTTAAATTCATCATGGGAAAGACGAGCATAATTTCCTAATAACATAATTACCGGAAAAATTTTTGCTATCTCTTCTATAAGAGGGATTACAATAGTGTAAAACACATGTTGTATTTTTTGAGGAGTTAAGGGAGCTATATTCATTTGATTAAGTACAGAATTTATTACAGTAAAAAGGGAAAAAGCTTTATTTTCTATAACAACAGAAAAATAAGCAGTTAAAATACCCAGTATCATTAACAGGGGAAATATCAATTTAATAATTGACTTCTCTGTTTTTGTAATTGAGATACTATAAACCAGAAATAGTGTGACTACCCAGAATAGAAATCCTAGTAAGAGAAATGAGACAACATAGACTGGGAAATAAGGGGTATTAACGACATCATAAGATATATTGAGAAGAAGGACTATACTGGCTACTAGAATACCGACTATAACTGCTTTAATTAGGGTTGACAATGAAATTATTTTTCTATTAAGTTGAAAATTAAACAATGATTCATCAGTAGAACTATCCCTAAACAACTCAACTTTTGATACAGGTTTATCTCTATTTTCAATCATAACATATTTTCACTTTACAGAGTATTGCTATTCATAAAACTATCAAACAGTAAAAATAGCTTATATTAAACACTTAAAACTCTTTTCAAGAAAAAAGAAATTGATTTATTAAAGAAAAAGAAAAGAAAAATTTCCTTTTATTCAATAAGAGCAGCTTCAGTTATATCTCCAATTGCTTTTATTAGGAAGAAGAAGAAGAGAACACAAGAACCTACTAGAATAGCTATTTGTGATCCAATTCCAAAGGTAAAATATACAGCGTTACCACCAAAATTAATCTGATCTGTAATTAAAAGCACAGTTGAAAATATTATACCTACTAATGAAGCTGTAAGTGGGATAAACCAAAATAAAGTTACTTTCAATGCTTGAAGAATGCCTACCATTTTTTGACCTCCTAAGATTTACTCTTAGTACTTGCAAAGCTCATTAACCATTGATTCTTTTAAATGTTTGTTTATTTCTTACATTTTTAGAGCAAAAATATATCATAATAGTTTTGTAAGTCTGTTAATTTTCTTCTTGATTTCTTCAACACGCCCTACAGCACCAGATAACTGGTAATTTTGGAGTGCTACTGTATAATACTTTAGTGCTAGTTCTGTCTTTTCATCTTCTATAAATAAGCCATTATAATATGCAAGATGAGCTTGTATTATTGGTTCATCAGAACCTTTTTCACCTATTAGTTCAACAGCTTTCTTAAGGAAACCCTTTCTTCCTGAAATTGTTTTCTCTGCTGCAGCGCGGGATATATAGGATTTAGCTTTACAATCTAGCTCTTCTGCTGTATTCCCAATTCTTTGAAAAGATATAGCAGCACGCTCAAAAAAAGAAGCAGCTTCAACAAATTTTTTTTCTTTCATCACTTGCCTTGCAATTACAAGAAGAATTTTAGCTTGTTTTTCATG
>JAUVXQ010000012.1 GCA_030603505.1 Candidatus Heimdallarchaeota archaeon
CCAACAACACTTGCCACAGCAATTACCACTACGGCATCATGCTTTCCTTTTCTGGTAGTTCTACTGTCGCAAACAACACTTGTAGTACCAATATCAACTGGGGAGGTATTGTGCTTGAGGAGTCTGTTAGTTCTACTATTGCCAACAATACTTGCAGCAATAACAAGGGAGGCTTCTATCTTTCGGGTTCTAGTGGTTCGACTATTATCAACAACACTTGCAACAACAATAGCGATGACGGCATCTATCTTGGCTTTTCTGCTTTTTGTGTCATTACTTACAACCTTCTACAAGAAAATGAAAAATATGGAGTATATTTGAGATCTGATTCTGATAATAATCTTATTCATCATAATGCCTTTGTAGACAATAATCTAGGAGGAACTTCACAAGCATATGATAATGGTACTAACAACTTTTGGTATAATAGTTCCATCAATGAGGGTAATTTTTGGTCCGATTGGTCAGGAAGAGGTTCTTATTCGATTGATGGTTCTGAAAGTTCAGAAGATTTTTATCCTCTTGATAAATTTGCTGAATATTCAGTTGAATCTCAATTAAACTTCACGTTTACTCTCCTAATGTTAGTATTTCCCTTAATGCTCACAAGGATAATCTCAAAGAAGTTAAAGAAATAGTGGAACAGCTGTTATAAACTGCATAGAAAAGAAGTAATAACAAGAACAAGACTTCAACACTTCTTTTTTTACATCTTTTATATATGCGAAAATAGATATGTAAGTGACCAAAATCTAAAGTCTGCCACCTATCTTTACTCTTAATCAAATAAAGAGAACAATAATTTGTGGGAAGTATACAAAGAGTTATTGGGAAAGAAGAGTTAGATCGGAAAGAAAAAGATGTTTTGGTTAAGGGATACTGGTTCAGATGATTTTTACAAGCCCTTTAGTATTGATAGCTTTAACTGGGATACAAATTCTTGTAGAACCAACAAAAATGGATGCTAAACGATATCATGGATAGAATTCAGAATAAACATAATTGAGAGAAATATAGATTCTCAAATTCTACTATCTGTTCTTAGTAAATTTATTAATTACAAAAAAGAAATAAAATATTGCTTTGGTGTAATTAAGTAGTTAGCAATGGACCATTACTATATGCTCCACATTGACCATTCTTGATTCTTTCTTCGATTCTGAATATTACACTATTTAATATCCAGTCTTCATCGTTTTGCCAATCTGATTCAATAGTATTGAAGTTATCAACGTAAAAGTGATAATATATTCCTCTTCTACCAAAGAAATCTAATGAGTACAATTTATAATCAGAGTAGGTTGACCAAATTAAGTAGTTGAAATTCGCATCATAGTACGCTGGTAGTTTTATGTTTAGAGCTACTCCATTATCAAGAACATTTATTGATATATTAAACGGTGGATTCTCTTCTTTAACTAAATAGTATAGCTGGGCACCTTCTTCAGGAGATATATTATCAATAAAAAAAGTTCTATGTACGTAACTTTCATAAAATCTTCGTTCAAAATTCCATCTAGGAGCACATATAATATTTTCTTTTACAAAATTATATTGTTTACCGAAAGCTACCTTAATGGCATCATCAGAACGTTTCGCGAAGAAACTCTCCAGATATGTGAGAAAAGGTTGTGGTAAGTAGTCATTTACATCTTGAGGTGGTTTTGCTATAAAATCTTTATACCTTTCTATTAATTCTGCTTGAGGAGTTCTTACATTTCTTCCTATATCCCGAATAAGAATCAATTGTAATGGTGTTATATTCTCTAGGTTTAATGAAGTTTTTCTTCTTGGAAACCTTGTTGGCTTTTCAAGTCTTTTACTGATGAAGTTACCAATATCAAAAGGTTTTGGTTCTTGTGTATAACTTGGAACTGGTTCTGGATTCTCATGACGATAACCTAAGGATCTATACGTTGAATATTCCTCACATATTTCTTGTTCAACTAAATAATCAAAGAATTTGAAGAGGAGACCATTACATTTCTGTGGTACATCAAACAAAGCATAACAACCAAAACTTTCTCCGTAAAATTGATTATAGTGTCGAGTGTAAGGATGTTCTCTAAAAGCTACTTGTAAATTCGTCATTTGAGCTATATTAGCCACTTTAAAGATAGCATGATAACGAATAAGTGATAGGGTTTCTGGAGTGAATGTTGCAGTAGCCTTTTTTGTTATATTTCTTTCACAAAGTGAGTTGAACTTTCGTATAAACATCTGCTTAGACATACCTATTCTCTTTGCTAATGAAGAAAATGAATCAAGCGGATGGTTATTCAATGCATTCAATATTTTTCTTTCTAATAAGTTTAGACTATCCATTTTTTTCCCCTTTTAAATATTTGATTTTTCGAACAAACACCTGTTAGACATTAGGGAAACCGCCAGATATTGCTCTGAGGGCTTCCCTAAAGCTCTCTAGGGTGGGTGTTCATTAGACGATTCATGTCTAACCGTGATATTATTAAAAAATCCTAAAGTATATCCCCAATATACTTCTTGGATTCTTCTTGGATGGATGTTAATCAGACGATTCTGATTAATATTAGTTGATGAAGCAAGGTTCCCTCTAGGGATATTTTTCCCCCAATACTCCTAGAGGTAATTTGCTTTTGGGTGGGTGTTCATTAGACGATTCTGTCTAATCATGATATAGGTTCAAGGAGATACAGACACTGAAATTGGTGTATCTGGTTCTTCTTCTCCTGGCGGATCAAATAGTAAAGAATCACTATAATAGTCAAATTCACCTATTCTGAAAATATAGGCGTCAAGATTGAATATATAGTCACCATTTTCAGGCGCACCGTTTATGAAACTGAATTTAAAGATTTCACCAGCAGTTACTGCACAGTAAAGATAATGATCTCTAAATACATATCCAGATGGTAAAACAAGCTCAAACACTAATAATATACGCGTATATTTCTCTCCTTTCAAGATTAATCTTGCCTCTGTATAAACATCGTCTTCAAGATTATCCCCGTCGAGGTTTGTGTAATAAGCTGTTATAATTGAAAGTCCAGGTTTTTGAGCCACAGCGCTCATAGTTGAACTCATTAGCAGTGATAATAGAATCCCACTCAACATAATACCTAATTTAAATTTTCTCTTCATCTAGAACTCACCTAAACCCAAATATTCTTTGGTAATGTTATTATGTTTCAAAATATATAAAGATTTTGGAACAAAGTAATGCTAAGTCTAAAATTTCCCAGTTATACCGACTATAATCACATAATTGTATATTACATATGCAACATTCATCTAAAATTAGAGCAATTTTTATTTTTAGAAGGTAAAAGAAAAAATTCTTTGAACTAACCTATTTTCTTAAAGATTCTTTAGTATTTCATCTATTCCAGGTTCAACTCCTTGAAGATGCATGAAACCTCTGACAGTTTCTCTATTTGTTATTTCCCCAGCTACAGGAGTTTGCATCAATCTTTCTACTTCATTAATGTCTCTTGTGTGACCTAACACCCATATCAATTTGGTATAAGCTGCAGAAGGTAACATATTTCCTCCTTCAATCACTCCTCTGGCAAGCATATCTCTTCCTGTTTCATAGACTCGAAGTTGAATAAAACCAGTCAATGGTTCAACAACCATTACAACAGGTATTTCTTCTTCTTGGCACCTTTCAAGAGCAGGATAGACATCTGTACCTACATGACCTAACCCTGTACCAATGAAAACTACCCCATGGTAACCCAAGTCAACCATAGAATCAAGCATATCGGGATTTTGGCCTGGGTAAAAATATAATACCCCTACACGGTCATCAATTTTAACATCTAATTGAAAGTCTTCTACGGGTATTCTTGGTTTTACATCCTTCTTAAACCAAGTTACCCCTTCGTCGTCTATTTTTCCGAGAGGTATGTCACTCAGCGTTCTAAAAGTGTCTCTTCGTGATGAGTGCATCTTTCTACAACGAGTAGCACGATGAATTAGATTATAACTGTCACTTGTTCCTCCGTGCATATTGATGACTACTTCGGCAAAATTCTCGTACCCTGCAAGTTGGGCAGAATATAGAATATTTCTAGCTCCATCTGATGAAGGTCGATCAGAGCTTCTTTGACTACCCACTAAAACAACTGGTACTGGTAAGTTTCTCAAAAAATAGGATAATGCTGCTCCTGTTACACACATAGTATCCGTTCCATGGCCAATTATGATACCCTCTGCACCGCTTTCAATTTCTTTAGCTATTGATTCAGCTGTTTTTACCCAATATTCAGGACGGAAATTTTCACTTAAAATTTCATAAAGTGTCTTGGGGGTTAAATTTACTATTGAAGATAGCTCTGGAACTGCAGAAAAAAGTTCCTCTGGTGTGAATGCTGGGAGAACAGCTCCTGTTCTGTAATCTAATCTAGAAGCTACAGTACCACCTGTACCGAGAAGTGTGACATTAGGTAATTCTTCTTTAAATTCAACATCAACGTGAGGTAGTTTGTAATTTCCTTTTTGATATCCTATTTCTTCAATTATAGTTGCATCATTAACTAATATTCCCAAATTATAGCCTGTATCAACTTTTAGAGTAATATAATCATCATCTGTGTGTACGCTTCTAGGGAGTAGAAGGCCTTCATAGATTGCGTTATCTTTTTTTACTTTTACTTTACTCCATGTACGGATATGCTCGCGTATTAATCTTTCTCTAAGTTCTCCTCGATATCCTTCAGGATCGTTGTTTTGGCTCATTTATACTACCTCTTGCTTTATTAGATCAATTACTTTTTCTGCTATATATTTCCCTTCCCGTGAGTAGTTGCTTTTCTCTAAAACAAAACCAGTTATCTTAGTTACAGCTATTTTCTGATTTATTTCATCAATTTTTAAAGATTCCAGATTATACTTGCTTAGAAATGAAAGTATAAGCTCTTCTATTTCTTCATCAGAAAGTTTAACGGATTCGATTTCATCTAAAATATCTTCAAAAGATTTTTCAGGATTTTCAGCTGTTTTGTTAAGAACATTATTGATTTGTTGTGCGATTAGAATCTTTTCCGATATTGCATTAGCAATCTTTTCTAGCAGTTCATTAGATACTTCTAATCCTTTTCTTCTCCATTCTCTTGGAATATCAATAAGAAGTCTATAGGCTAGATGACCATTTATCTCCCGATTTTCAGTTAAAGAGTAAAATCTCTTTAGTTGCTCATCTCTAATTAGAAGATCAACATTATTTTGAGTAAAATTGTATTTGCTATTCAATTCCTCGAAAACCTCCCATGGTCTTTGTCCTATCATTTTCTTGTATTCATTTATTTTTTCAAGAGAAATTACAATTGGTGGTGTATCAGTATCGGGGTAAATTCTTTCCTTTCCATGAATAACTCGTAGAAATTCCGTATTCCCATCTGGTAAGAGTCTTCTGGTTTCTCGAGGAACCCCATCTAGTGCCATCTTTACCCTTTCAACTATCTTCTTTAAAGCATGTATAGCTTTTTTCTCTGGTCCAGCAGTAATAATAAAAGCATCATTTGATTTAGGTTTTAAAATCGAACAGATTTGTTGGTATTTTTCATCATTGATATTAAAACTAGAAGGGTATTTTGAGCGCTTTCTTACTGCATTAGATTCTAGTTCATCACTATGAAATTGATCTTCTCGGTGTACTCCAGATATTAACATGCTCTTGTCAAAAATGTCAATCCCAAAATCTTTGTTAGGTTGAATCTCAACATCAAAAAGACCTTTCATATTGGGAAATATTGTTGCGAAAACCTTTTTCTTTTCTCCAAACTCGAAAAGATGAGAAATATCAATGTAGGTATGTTGAAAGTCTTCTTTCTTGATTCCTCTTTTGTGCATTTCTTCCTTTATTTCTATAAGAGCGTGCTGACGCACGACTTCGTGTCTACAAAACTTGTCAAACAATTTAAGATCTTGAACACCTTTAATCTCAACACGATCACCTCCAGAAATACTAATATTAACGTCTTGACGAGCTGATCCTGAACCTCTACGACCTATACCGCTTAGTCGAAGAACACGCCCAATCTGCTTAGCTACCTCTAATAAATCTTCAGGAGTATTAACATCACGGTGATCTGTAATAATTTCAGTCAAAGGAAAACCTAGACGATCAAGATTGAAATAAACTGTTCTATTTGCTGTGTCTTTCCAGTTAACTCTTCGAGCAGCATCTTCTTCAATATATACATTAGAAATGCGAACCTTTTTACCATTAGCTAAAGGAACCCAACCATCACGACCAGAAATGAAAGTACGTTGAAAACCAGTTGTAATAGAACCATCAAGATATTGTTTTCGATTAACTACTAACTCCTCAGCAAAAGCAGTACAATTGAAATAAGCAGCAAGAATATAGCCTTTCATGATAGCCTCAGAATCAGGAGAAAATGGTGGTGTTTCATCCATCTCATAAGTACAGGTGTTACGTTCACATGCGTAATAAATAACTTTGTAACCCTTCTCAAATTCTACTAGCATGCCTGGATCAAAGTCCCCCATTTCTCCTAAAACTGGTCTGAAGTATCTGTAAAAACTATAATCCATATTCTCTGGATTTTCTTCTAAGATTAGAGGACAGTAGCAGAAAAGTTTTCTTTTGGACTTTATTTGATGATGAACTTCTATTCCTGCTTGAAATCCAAGTTGTTCGAAATCAAGGTTATTTGGGTCTAACATCTGACATTCAGACAGTTTTCTAAATGCGTTAAAAACTTTCTTTCTTCGACAATTTAATAGACAACACAAAAATGTCTTCAAACTGAAAATTTCCTGAAAATCAATCAAAACCTTTTAGAAGGCTTTTTTTGAGTTTTCTTATATTGATTACTAACTTCGATGTAAGATTGTTTTACAGATGTCCCATGCTTCTCTATCTTTCAAAGTATGGTCCTCAGGAAGAGAAAAGAGTCCATCCGTTAATTCAGTCAAGATCAAAAAAGCATCTTCATAATTTGCCAGATGAACTCATAATTCATAAGAATATTCGCCAAACTTTTTCAAAAATGCAAACAGGTGTTAACGTTCTAAACCACAGTTGGATAGGTTCAGATAATTATGTCGCAAAAACTGAACAATTAGTTAAAGTTTCGAAAGAAAGCAGTTTCGATTCTTTTGCATATGTACCTTTGTTTTATAGGAAGAATCTACGATTGAAGAAGTATTTTGTTATGGAAGGAGTTTTTTTGACATTAATTTGTTCAGAAATGCAAGGAACAGAAATAGATTATTTCTTAGTGAAAACAAGGGATGAACAACTCCAAATTGATGTTGAAGACCAACTTGATGTTTTAGAGCAAGATCTTCTTCTGATATCGAATATTGTTAACAAAATTACAATTCCGACACCTAACTATACTCGAGACTGCAAAATATGTGAATGGAAGCAATACTGTAAGAACCTTGCCAAAGTAACAGGAGATTTAACATTAATCAGTGGTATTGGAAAAAGGATTAAAAGCGAGTTAAAAAAATTAAACATCAACTCTGTTTCTGAATTAGCTTCTGCAAATCTTGAGAAAACAAATCTTGAATTTACAAGTAAAAAACATCTAGAATATATCCAACTCCAAGCACGTTCTTTCATAAATGATGAGAATATAATTCGAGAATCCGTACAATTCCCTGAAAAAACAACCGAATTATACGTCGACATAGAAGGATCACCTTATCAAGATTTTGTGTGGATGATAGGCTGTTTAGTAAAGGAAAAGGGCAATGTTGAACACAAAAATTTCTTAGCTAAATCACATAAAGAAGAACAAAGTATGTTTGAATCTTTCTTAGATTTCTTAAGAGAATATGATACTAATTACATCCTTTATCACTGGTCACAAGCAGAACCCCAATATTTTCGAAATCTCACAAAAAAGTATGCTATCCCATTTTCTAGTCTTAAAGCGATTCTTGACAATTCTCTTGATTTTTTCAAAATTTTCAAAGAAAAGATAATTTTACCTATCAGTTCATATACTTTAAAAGAGGTAGCAAACTACATAGGCTTTCAATGGGATGAACCTTTATCTGATGGAGCTACAAGTATTGTTTTATTTGACAAATGGTATAATTACGGTGATCAAAAAGCATTACGTAGAGCAATTCTATATAATTCAGATGATTGCAAAGCTTTAATGATTATAAAAAATTTCATCATTCAACTCCAAAACCCTACAAAAGGGGAATAATGGTACCTTTTAATATTTTTAGATGATTTTTCAATAAATAATCTTGCTAGTATAGGATGCAAAAGACATATTAGTAAGTAATTTTAGCGAATATTATGTCGTCCGAAGAAGCCTATCATGGCGATTTAGGAGTTATTGGTGGAGGAGTAGGGGGCCTTGGCGCTGCTATTATTGCATCATATAAAGGACTTAAAGTTATGGTGTTTGAAGGGGGAAGATACGGTGGTATCGTTTCTACTTTATATAGCAGAAAAATTGTTGAGAACTACCCTGGTGCTCCGAGTATACTCGGTAAACGCTTAATAGATGAATTTGTAATTCAATCTCGTGAAGTCCAAGCAGAGATGATCAATGAGCGAGTTATTAATGTCGAAAAGAATGATGATGACCTTATAGTGATTACTAATGAAGGTCGATATAAGTTTCGAAGCATAATAATTGCAACTGGCTCCCAACCAGCTGAACTTGGTATTACTGGAGAAAGAAAATTTAAAATTAAAGATAGAGGAGTATACAATTTCGTTACTGATCCTGACAGGTTTAAGGGTTGCAATGTTCTAATTGTAGGTGGTGGTGATACTGCTATAGATGCGGTTCATGAAATCAAAGATAAAGCTAAACAAATTTATCTCGTTCATAGACGTGATAGTTTCAGAGCTGCTGAAACAAAAGTTAATCTAATTGTTAAAGAGAAACTCGCTGAGATAATTTATAACAGCCAAATTCATGAACTTAAAGGCGAGAAAATGCTTGAAGCTGCCGTTTTAGAAGATGTCAACACTCACTTGAAAAGAGAAATTGAAATTGATAAATGTATTCTAGCAGTAGGTATGTCAACAAATCTAGACATATTCTCTGATTTGGGTTTACAAACAGAAGGAAAATACATTAAAGTCGACAAAGAAATGCGTACTAGTGTACCAGGTGTTTTTGCAATAGGTGATATAGCAACCCACTATCAACTAATAGTTATTGCTGTAGCCCAAGGAGCTATCGCTGCACATAATTCTTTTGGTATGATACGTAAACCTTACTGGTATAAGGATGAAGGATGGCCAGAACACATAGAGTAAGGTATTTCCTTCTTTTCTTTTTCTAATTTTTTTTCATACTCATAATGCTAAAACAGAAGATACAATAACAATGCTACCGATGTTGGTACGGTAATATTATCAATAAACTTGTAATTAAGAGCTTCAATAATCATTCCCACTAGGCTAATTACTAAAATTTTCCAGTAAATGATTTGGTAAAACATGGAGTTTGCAGTAAAACCTATCAATAATGCAACAAAAATACCTATGAAAACGCTGAGTGAACCCTCTAAACTTTTTTCTTCAATAATTTTATATTTTATCCTCCCAAAAGGCCTTCCTATCATCTCACCTAAACCATCTCCTAAACTAAGAGCAAGTACAGCTCCAGTGTATATATGCATTTGATCAATGAATATTATTAGTAACACAAATACTGTTGTAGCTGTTAGTGCAGCATTCAAACTCATTTCTAGTCTCGACTCACCACTTCTTGTAGTATATTCAATTATTCTTTGGGTAAATCTTATCTGTGGAATAAATGAAATCATAATGACTATTACTCCCATTATAGTTAAACATATTAATAAATCAAATAAATTCTGTAAAAAAACAGGAAAAATCGCTAAAGTGGTATGCAAAACAATATGACCTATTTTTCTTCTCTGCCACTCACCAAATTTTAAAACTCTTAAAAAAAAGGGGACGTAAAAACTTGCAAATAGGGCTATATTCACCACTATAACGAAAACCCAATCTATCGTAGTTGGATCAAAAAGCATTTCCAGCACCATTTCATGTTTCTTTAGGTTTACATAGAAGTTCTTTCATTCTTAAATCAAAGAACATATGGCTGTGTGCAGCTTTTATTAACCACGCTGTATCTGCTCCTCTCCCTGTTCCTCCAACAGCAATTACATCTCTTAACTTAATAGCACCCGCATCTGCTGCCATTAAGACAATCTCCACACACACTTTTGTTCCTTGTCCAAAAATTCTCAAAGCATCAGCTATTATCTCACTAGTTTCCCATGTTCCATGCTTCTTACGTATAGCTCGGTCAATACCAGCTAAGGCATGTGTTGCTGTTACTACGCTGACTCCCTTATTGTGCAGTTCTTCAAGAGCCTCATAACTTATTTCAAGTTCTCCTGGATCTTTAAAGCCTGCTTGATGAGTAACAATAACTAAATCGTCTACCGGAAAAAAATTCGCTGCCTTTAGTGCTGTTGATCCTGATGTTGTTGCAACAATAATTTTTTCAACATCCCCTAGATTCCAGCGTTCTTTTACTATTTCAAAAACTTGTTCTGCGTAATGTCCTGTTTTAGGAAAATACATTATTATAAGCTACTTTTTGAACTATATATATTTTATTGGAAATGAATTCATTAAATTATTTTGGAAATTAGCTGAATAAGTACAATTTTGTTAGAAATATTTCTCATGTTAAGTGATTCTTTAGAAATCTTAATTTCTAAAAAAGTTTATTGAAAAAAGATTTATAGATAACTAAATAATCATATATTAAGAATGAGTCAAAAGTTTGATTGTGACAACGAAAAAGTCAACATTTTAAAAATCAGCACAAGGAATCTAATACCTGATAAAGTAAAAGCTGATATTTTGACTAAATTAACAGAATGTGTACTCACAGCTATACCATTACTTGATAGAGATTTGATACATTCTATTCTTTTAAAAACAAGTAGGGAATGGGAAATTGAGGAAAAGCAAAGGTTGAATAATTTCAAATTTATTCACGTTAATGAAAGAATGAAAGCCTTTGATAAAATCTTTATTTATTTTATCACAACTTTGAATGACATATTATTTGAAATCGTAGATGAACAAACAACAATATTCTTGCGTAATGCAACTTTAACTAACTATAAAGATGTGCTGGAAGCAGAAGGCTATGTTGTCAGTTACCAAATTTAAAAAATCAAATTGAACTCGAAGTGTTAAGTTATTTTGATTTACTTTTCTTCCTCTTTGATGCTTTTTTGATTTTCAATCGTATCCAATCATCTATGCTTTTATCATCTAATAGTTCATCACAATATTGCCAGTGACCTCCTGCTATTAACCCCATTAGAGCTATTTTCCTTGTTTTGGTTAACCTGGTTGTGGTAACAACAGTCACAAAAAGGAATCTTGCTGCTTCTTCTCTAAGTTTCTTTATATTCAGATCAGTTTTCAATGATATTTCATCATTTTGTAATGTAATGGCAATATTCCTACTATGTAAACTCAAACCTGCAAATTTTACTAATGCTAGTAGGGCGTAGTTTCTTATCCATCTATCCATCGTAGGTCTTTTTACAAGGCTAAAAAGTGAATTCAAGCATCCTTGTTTGATTAATTCTTGAAGAGCTTTTTTTCGATTTTCATCTTCTAGAGAATTATTAAAGACGATCTTACTATACTCTTCACAAGTCATATTTTATATATGATTCAGAAATAAATGAAGCTTTGCATTCTATTTGCGAAACTTTTTATTGGACTTAGAAGTCTCAACTTATAATGGATTCTGTGACCCATGGAAGCATCTCTGTTCTAATAGGATTGATCTTTATCCAATTTTACAAGGATGTTCCTTTAATACTTCTTTTATTGGTCATATTTGTTTTTGGTATTTTAATTGACTATGATCATGTTTTTTATTATAGAAAAAATTACGAAAAAATCAAATTCTGGGACATTCCTGGTTTCATAAGGTTATATTTCAAAACAATCGATCAAAGAGATCAGAACATTAACCACAGCTGGTTACATGAGCCATTTGGTGTTATGATAGTGAGTGGATTGAGTTATCTAATATTTGGTTTTACTCCATATCCTGAACTTGTAATCTTGGCAATAAGCTGCTATGTAGGACATTTTCTTGTTGATTTAATATCGGGGAAAATGAAGCCTTTGTCCCCGTTTAATAACAAAATAACCATTGATTTAAAGATTCTACCGGCTAACTCTTTCACAGCTGCAACTCTTTCTTTATTTGCATTTATTATTGGTTTGATAATACAGTTTTTTGTATTATAGATAAGATGAAGTCTCGATACATTTTTCAATCTATAATCTCTAAAATTATTAATGTCTGCAAAAATAGTAGGCAAAGTACCACTTTGGCTTATCAAAATCTTTATGCGAAGAATAGTACAGCCAAAACTTAACAAAGATGCTCAAGTTGTACCGCCTGAAACTTGGGAGAATGTAGGCAGAATAGTTAATTACAAAAAAACTAAACAAAAAACTGATTTTGTTTTAGAGAAAGGAAGAATGAGAATATTATCCTTCATGGAGGGTGTAATTCAAATACAAATTACTGAGGACAAACCTCTTTTTCCTGAATCTTGTGCAATCGAATTGAAGGTTAAAAACAAACCCTTACTATCCGTGGAGGAAAAATCCAGTTATATTTATGTTTCACAAGGCACTAAAAATAAAGAAACAATGACTGTGAAAATATCCAAATCAGGTAATTTCAGTATACTTTATGATAAAAATATAAAACTATTTTCTGATGCTACTCCTTTTGTTTCTTCAGATGGGTGGCTTTCTTTACGTTATTTCTCAGATTCTAAGAAGGAACATCATTTTGGTTTTGGCGAAACAGCTGGAAATTTGGATAAAAGAGAGAGTACAATATCCTTTTGGAATAAGGATTCCTGTGCATACAAGACAACAGATACACAATTATATCAAACCCATCCATTGCAGATAGTTATAAGAGAAAATGGTTTCTGTTATGGTTTATTGTTTGATAACAGCTCGAAAAGTCAATTTAAAATGGAAAAACTTGAAAAATTACATCAGACAACATACTCAGTTAGTAACCTTGGAATTAATTGCTATGTAATTTTAGGGCCTACAGTAGATGGATTGTTTGAAAAATTGTCCCAATTACTAGGGAAAGCTCCTTTTCCTCCTCTATCGGTTTTAGGTAATCACCAGAGTCGATGGTCATATTACTCAGAAAAAGAAGTAAGAGAACTCGTAAATACATTTAGGAAGAGAAAGATTCCATTAGATTTTGTTCACCTAGATATAGATTACATGAATGAATTTAGAATATTTACCTGGGATAAAGAGAAGTTTCCTAACCCAAAAAAACTCTCAGATGATTTAGCAGAGCAAGGAATCAAATTAATGGCAATCACAGATCCTGGAATCAAGATTGATAAGGAATATTTTATGTATCAACAAGGAATAGAAGAGGAGCATTTTTGCCTTAATCCAGATCGAATTAAACCTTTTGTAGGAACAGTATGGGCCGGAAAAAGCCTCTTCCCTGATTTTTCACAAAAGAAAACAAGGGAATGGTTTGGCAGACATTATGCATCGTTAACTGAAGCTGGGATTAGAGGATTCTGGATTGACATGAATGAACCTGCACTTTTCTCAACTGAGGAATATCCAATAAATGATATGATTCATCCAAGTAACGGTAATTTTACATCTCATAAAGAATTGCATAATGTCTATGGCCATTTAATGGCTCAAGCAACCCATGAGGGATTACGAAAGCTTCTTCCTAAGAAAAGGATTTTTGTTCTAACGCGTTCAGCTTATTTAGGAACCCATAGATATGCTGGTTCTTGGACTGGTGACAATCTAGCTGAATGGTCACATCTGCAAATTAGTCTTCCTATGTTGATGAACATGGCTGTGAGTGGGCAAATTATGATTGGACCTGACATAGGTGGCTTTATTGGAAAATCATCTGGAGAGTTGCTTGTGCGATGGTATCAAGCTTCTATTCTATTTCCGTTCTTTAGGAATCATGCAATAAACAAAACTTGCAGTCAGGAGCCTTGGAAAGTAGGACGAAGGAAGGGAGAATTGATAAGAAAAACAATAAAACTTCGCTATTCGCTAATATTGTATCTGTATAATTCAATTAGAATTGCTTGTGAAACTGGGAAACCCGCCTATAGATCTCTCTGGGTTGATTATCCTGATGATTCTAATGTATATGAAAAAGAATGGTCGGAAACTGAATATTTAATCGGAGATAAAATGTTAATCGCTCCAATACTTCACAGAGGAAAGAGAAAAAGAGTGGTTTACCTTCCAAAAGGTATTTGGTATGACTTTGAGGGTAAAAAGTATGAAGGAGGTAAAACATATGAAGTATCAGCACCTCTAGATGTTGTTCCTATTTTTGTAAAAGATGGTTCAATCATACCTTTTATTCAAGAATATATACAACATACAGGTGAGATATACAAAAATAAAGTATCTTTTCTGATTTTTAGTCGTTCTACAGCTGAAGGAACAGTTTATTTGGATGATGGGGATACTCTTGGCTATCTAGACGGTGATTATGAGCTAGTTACTATATCTGCAAAGAAAAGAGGAAGAACATGGAATGTTCACATAAGTAGAGAAGGACAGAAGAGAAAATACATTAAAATTGGCTCTATTGATATTGTTGGACAAGAACAAGATAACTATATTATCTTTGAAAAATAAGCAAAAAAAGGAAGGAAAATCTAAAAGTTATACAGTTCAGAATATTTTTCATTTAGGTAATCTATCAGATATTTAGGTGTTGGCTCCTCTCCTGTTACTTCCTTAAGTAATTCAGATGGATCATACATGTTTCCTTTTTCATGAATGTTTTCTTTGAACCAGTTAGTAATGATTTCAATGTTACCATTTTCTAATTCTTCTTTCCAGTTAGGAATGTCTTTTTTAAGTTTAGCAAAAAATTGCGCACCAAAAATGTTTCCCATTGAGTAAGTAGGAAAATAACCTACCATTCCTCCAGACCAATGAACATCTTGCATTACACCTTCAGCATCGTCTTGTACATCGTATCCCAACATTTCTCTCATTTTTTCATTCCATACTTTAGGTAAGTCTGCTACTTCTATGTTTCCTTCAATTAAATCCTTTTCAATTTCGAATCTGAGTATAATATGTAAATTATAAGTAACTTCATCTGCTTCAACTCTTATAGCTGAAGTTTTAACGCTGTTAATAGAGAAAATAAATTATTCATAAGTGACATCTTCAAAGATGGTACCAGTGATTTCTTTAAAGCGTGAAAAGTAGAACTTCCAGAAAGATTCGCTTCTACCAATAATATTCTCATAAAAACGTGAACTCGATTCATGAATACCCATACTACAGTAATTGCCGACAGGCTGATATCTCCACTCTTTCTTTTGGTTTTGATCATAACAACCATGCCCAGCTTCATGCATAGTAGCAAACAAAGAACTTGTAAAATGGTTTTCTAAATATCTGGTTGTAATGCGAACATCATCATAGCTCCCTGTAGTGAAGGGATGAGCTGCTATGTCTAGTCGACCTCTTTTCAAATCATAACCAATAAGGGGAATAATGTCATCTGAAATTTTCTTCTGAATTTCAGTTGGACAATAACGATGAATGATAGTTTCATCTGGTTTGTTTGAAGCATTTTGACATTTCTTAATTAGCTCTATAGTTGCTTCTTTCAGTAGAGTAAAAATCTTAGTATAAGATTCTACAGACATACCAGGTTCAAAAAAGTCTAGCATTACATCATAAGGAGGAAGATCAGGATTTAAATAATGAGCATACTTCTTTCCAAGTTCAATGATCTTTTCTAGATAAGGTAAGTAGGTTGCGAAATCATTATTCTTTCTTGCGTTCTTCCAGATTTCATGTGTTATTACGGATTGTTTAGTAAACTCAGCAACAAATTCAGTAGGGAGTTTAGTTTTTTTATCATACTCTCTTTTCACAAGGTATATGTTCCTTTTCTCAGTTTCAGACATTTTCTCATATTCAGGATGTTCTAAAATTTCCTTAATAATTATGCCAATCGATGGATCTATAGACTTTAAATGTGCTAGTTTGCTGATATATTCCATCTGATTCCCTCTTTGTTCAACTGACTCATCAGGTAACATAACTAGTGTATCCCAACCCATTAAACTGGAAATTTCTTCAATAACTTGAATCTCCCGAACTTTTGACATTAATTTTTTGTATTTCTCTTTCATTCGAATATATCTCTTTTTGATAATTTGCTATTGACGCAACTGATAAATTTTTGGGACTAGCTGATTTAGTTCTGTATTCAAGTAAAATTTGTAATGTTCTAGGAAATAGTACAAATGCTTATTTTAACTGTTAATAGCAGAAGTCCACTTACTTTAGGTAGGAGTAGTTCATTGTAATATTTTAAATAGAAGCTTATTCATATTCTTCTTTGTAACATGATTATTTACAAAATAATTGATGTTAGAAGTGGTAACTAATGAGAAAAAGATTTAATGTACTAGTTTTATTTTTTACATTCAGTTTAGTATTGACCTCATTGAACTCAATTTCAGCAATGGTCGAGATTGAAATTGATTCTCTTATATTCCACGAATCAGTAGAAAAAGATGCTGTATTCAATTGGGAAATAAAGAAATTCACATTTGAAGGTGAAATATTTGGTACAACTACATTTCCAATGCCTTATCAAGAGGGGGACATATTAACAATAAGGGTCATTAAAGATCCCTCTGAAGCTAACCTTTCAGCATCAGACTTGGGGATATTTGAATATCAAATTAATGGAACACCGGTTACTACAGATTTTTTTGTGGAACCTGGATTTTCTCTCCTTGGTATAACTTATTTTGGTTTTTTTATTTCCTCACTGTTACCTCTCCAATTTACTAATAGCAGTGGTACTTACGATTTTTTCGAATTTTACTATGAAATGCTATTATGGCAGAAAGAAATAATAGAATCACAACTTGAAAATGCAACAATGACAGTTGAGCTAGATAGCAAATACCTAACTAATACACAAGATTTTGTTATGGACGGAGACGATTATTCAATTGAAAGTCATAATACTATTAAATGGAATAGAAAGACTGGCTTTCTTGAGAAATCTGAAGGTAACACTGAGATAAACTTTAATGGTAGTCTAATAACTTCTGAAGTATTAATAGAATTGCAAAGTTCCATTAGCATTCCATTCAATTGGTGTTATAGTTTATTCTCTGTGCTTATTATTAGTCTTTTCGTTCTTGTTTTAAGGAAAAAGAAACTAGTCTAACATCTTTTTTTTCATCTTCAAATTAGAAATATGACTAACAATTTGCGATTCAATCGTACATTTGTTTTTTTCAGCATAAATAAATAATAGTAATAAATTCTTCGTATCGGAGAGAAATGGTTAAGATTCTTGGTATTGATAGAGAACGATGCATTAAATGTGAAAAATGCGTAGAAGTATGCACAGTTCTGTTATTTTCCGTTGAACGAAATGAGGAAACAATGGAGAAAAATATAGTTTTCAGTGATTCTTTCGAAAGATGTTTCAGGTGTGGGCATTGCATTTCTATCTGTCCAACAGAAGCTATCTCTTATGAAGATGCAGATGCTCCTTACAACTTTGAGGAAGCTAGTAATCCAGAAAAAATTCTTTCATTTGATGACCTTATGAAACTAGTTCGTTGCAGAAGATCTATAAGGAAGTATGAAAATAAGCCTGTACCAAGAGAAAAAATTGAATCAATTTTAGAGGTTATGAGGTATGCTCCTAGCGCAAGTAATAGGCAAGGAAGAAAGTATATTGTAATAACGGACCAGAATAAGATAAGGGAATTATCAAAAAAAGTTGCTAACATGATAGCAATAACAAAAAAATATTTTATGCTTAAATATCTTGTAATTCCATTTACAAAAGGTGTGATAAGAAAGCGACTTCTGAATCCAAAAACCAAGAAGAGCATGATGATGTTTTTAGAAGAAACTGCGAAGGGTAGAGATTTAATTTTCTTCCATGCTCCTTGTGTCATTATATTGTATGCACCAAAATATAGTCAAATGACTGGTCCCGATGCAGGAATAGCGATTACACATGGAATGTTTGCAGCTCAAGCGCTAGGATTAGGGACTTGTTGGATAGGCTTTGCTCAAGAGTATCTTTGGAGAAGTAGAAAGACTAGAAAAAAGCTAGGAATTCCAACGTGGTGTAATGTTTATGGAGTAATGATAGTTGGATATCCTTCACTGAAATTCGAACGAGTACCACCTAGAAGACAGTTGACAGTGCAGTGGCTAGAGTGATGATTTCTCAATTTAAACAAATTGAAGGAATGGATGAGTGTAGATTATTCCGTCACTCTAGGATCAGCAACTATCTGAACCGAATTACCTTCTGAATCTGTTAAATTAAAGTAAGAAACCATCTTTGGAATATCGAGAATGTCTGTTGTTTTAACTCCTTTACTTTCCAAATATTCTTTAGTCTCTTCTAAATTTTCTACTGCAATTGTAAACGTTCCCGAACTTGGTTGAAGCTCTCCTGATTCTTCAATTGTATTTAATCCAAGTTTAGGTGTTCCCCCAGGTAAGTCTAGTTCACACCACCCAGCTTCAGGTGACATATACCAAGATACTTTGAAGTTAAATATGTCCTCATAGAATTTTTTAGCTCGATCTAAGTCCTTGACTTTTAGTTGGAAATACATTCTGCTAAAAACAATTGGATTGTCTTTTTTTTCTGACATGAAATAGGATGCAGATTTGTACTTATAAAGCTGTTTTTCTGCCAAAAGATATGTTCTAGATTTATCTAGAAATATCTCTCTTTCTATTTTGGAATTACAGCTGAATAAAACTCGATAAATCTCCCGACGTAAATATTATTAACGTATTTTAAACGTATTATTTGTAAAATTCAATGTTTGAAATTTGAAAACTAGAGCTTCTCTAGTTTTATTGTCTCAAATTACGTCTAGAAATTTTTGTCGTTAAGTTTTTGCGCTTTTTTTCTTACTTGATTAGCAAAAGTTAATATTATCTCTAACTTAGTTATTGTTGATAAGAGATGACGTTTTCAATCGTTGCTTATGATCCAGAGAAAAAAGAATGGGGAGTAGCAGTTCAATCAAAGTTCATTGCAGTAGGTGCAATCGTTCCATATGCTAAAGCAAATGTTGGAGCTATTGCAACACAAGCTTGGTGCAATACTAGCTATGGTCCAAAGGGTTTGGCCTTACTAGAACAAGGGTTTACAGCTGAAGAAACATTACAAACTTTAACTAGATATGATCCAAAACGAGAGCACAGACAAGTTGGAATAGTTGATTCCTTTGGTGATGTTGATTCCTTTACAGGAAAGGAATGTTTTGAATGGGCTGGAACCATTGAAGGAGAAAATTATGCTTGTCAAGGTAACATTCTAGCATCAGAAGATGTAGTTCTAGCTATGTCTCAAGCATATAAAGAAACTAAAGGAGATTTAGTAGATCGTCTTTTTGCAGCCTTAGAAGCTGGACAAGAAGAAGGAGGAGATAAAAGAGGAAAACAATCTGCTGCAATTCTGATTGTTAAAGAGAAAGGAGTTTACGATGGTGGAACTGACAATTACATCAATATCAGAGTAGATGACCATCCAACCCCTATTAAAGAATTAAGACGCGTTTTCACACTTTATGACTTGAGCCTCTTAAAAAGAGATGATCCTGAAGACATAGTTAAATTGGAAGGAGATGTGTTGAAAACAATCAAAAAAGTACTAAAAACTGATGGATTCTATGAAGGAGCTATTAACGCTAAGTTAGATATAATAACAAAAGATTCCTTGAAGAAGTGGATGCACACAAATAACTTTGAAGTTAAAGAGAGAGAAGACGAGTATATGTGGGGTGCGATATACAGATATATACAAAAACGAAAATAAGAGCTAAAATAATCACTCTATTTTTTTATTCACAAAAGCTGTAACCAGAAAAAATCGGTCAATTTGCTTTTTTAAGGATTAACGTAAATTATCGTTATGTACCATATTTGACGTTTAAATGACAGAATCAAACCATGCATATAAAGACATCATAATAAAACGTTTTAAAGATTACAAAATGATGTGCAAATATGAGAATACCAATTCAAGTGTTAGTATATCCTGTAAGATATAAAGATGATACGTGGGAGTTCCTCTTACTCAGAAGAATAGAGAGTAGAGGAGGGTTTTGGCAAGGAGTAACAGGTCATACAGAGAGAGGAGAAAGGTTGATAGACGCCGCTAAAAGAGAATTGCTAGAAGAAACAAGTTTTGTATCAAGTCTCATTTTTCATACTGATTTTTCATATACCATTCCATTAGATGAAAAGCACGCAGAAGACTATCCTCCAGATACAAAAGAAATTCCTGAGTACGTATTTATCGCAAGAATAGATCCCTCAGATAATCCTACACTTGATCCACTTGAACATAATGATTGGAAATGGTGCTCTTTTGATGAAGCATTAGACTTACTTTTCTGGGAGACTAATAAAGAAGCTTTAATCTATTGTAATAATTATCTAACAGAAGAAATGTAAAAAGATATAGAATAGCCTTATTTTTCTTTTTCTTCTTTATATTTCTGAATCACATAATATTTATTAAACCACTAACGATTCACATATAATAAAGAATAATCAAGTGAATAAAATGGTTGAATTGATAAGTAATACGCTTTTCAGAATTTTATCAACTATGATAGCAATTAGAGACATTCTAGTAAATCTTGATAAAGTTGTAGAGGAAATTGGAATTCAACCAGGAAATGTTGTTTTAGATTATGGTTGTGGTCTTGGTAGTTTTTCAATTCCAGCAGCTAAAATAGTAGGTGATAAAGGAAAAGTATATGCTTTAGATATTCATCCTCTTGCATTAAAGCGTACTAAGAAAAAAGCTCAAAAAAAGGGACTAACCAATATAGAATTTATCCACTCAGATTGTGACACAAGTTTGGATGATGAGAGTGTGGATGTTGTTCTCTTTTATGATATGCTAGAAAGTTTACTTACACCCCAAAAACAACTAGAAGAATTATACAGAATATTGAAGCCTGAAGGAATTCTATGTGCAAAGGACATGCATTCTGATGATAAAATACTCTCTATAATAACAGGAAATGATCTATTTCAATTAAAAATAAAAAGCAAGAAACAATTTA
>JAUVXQ010000004.1 GCA_030603505.1 Candidatus Heimdallarchaeota archaeon
AAATTTGTTGGGTGGCAAATCCCAGATATTAACTACCAGACAAAAGGATTTGAGTGTAAAGGTTGCCCCAATATCTGTGAGATAATAGAAGTTTTCATGGAAGACAAAGTGATTGCTAGATGGGGAAGTAAATGCGGAAAATGGGATGTATGAGCTAAGTTTTTTGTACTTACGTACAAAGACTTATTTTGGTTTAAAAGTAACAATGTTGAGGAACAACAGAGCGACGTGAAGGTCGACTCAGACAACCACTATCACCTATCTTCACAAGAGAAGAACTCAGAGGATACTTTCTTGAGTATGTTCAAGGCTCCATTAACATCAGCATTCAAAACTATCCCACAGTTAGAGCAAACGTATAACCCTCGATATTTACGATCGGTTTTTCTTCTCTAACCACATTGAGAACAAGTTTAAGAGGTGTAGGCTTCATCAACTTCCTTATAATTAATTCCATGAAAATCACTCTTTGTCATCAATTTCTGCTTGAATAAGCTGTAAGTTATGTAATGAAAATTCTGTGTAGTTTTCTTCCCCAACCTACAATTCTTTTTAATGTTTTTCATTTCCCCAATGACTATGGTGCCAATATTGGTGATTTTACATTGTTTGATTATCTCATTTACTGCTTGAGACATGAAGTTACGCAAATAATATTTTCTCTTTTTTTTCAATTTCATCATTTTGGTGTCAGTTTTGATCCCTTGCTTATCAAACTTTTTTTGTAATTTTGCTTTCTTCTTATTCCATTCCTCTTTCATTAACCACAGAGTGTGATTATAGGCGTTTTTTGACCATCGTGTAAGCTTCTTCGGTATCCAGTACTCTTCTTTCGATAAAAATCTGAGATGGTTTTGTTGTACTCGATACCTCATTATTATATTCTAATATTCTTATTTAAGCCCCTGTAAAACACTTGCTTGTAAGTATTCTCGTCTCCCTTTTTTCTTGTTAAAGATTTTTTACATCTTTTTACAAAAAAAGGAGTCTATAGAAAAAGTTTATCATAATTTGATTATTTCAACAACATAGGTTACTATGGATTCGGAGCTAAAAGAAATATTGAAAGGTATCAAAGGTTTTCGCGATTACTATCCTGAAGATTATGCAGAGATTAATCACATATTGGGTACTATGAAAAAAGTTTCAGAAGAATTTGGTTATGAAGAATATGAAGGACCATCTCTAGAATATGCGAAGCTTATAGAAATAAAGTCAGGACAAGAATTGCTTGATGAAACCTTTACAGTAATCAGTAAAGATGAAAGAAAACTAGTTCTTCGTCCTGAACAAACTCCCACATTAGCTAGAATGATAGCTAACCAACATCAGAGATACATTAAACCCATGCGTTGGTACTGTCTTCCACGGATATTCAGAAATGAAACACCACAAAAAGGAAGAGTTAGAGAATTTTTCCAATATAATGCTGATATTCTAGGAGTTGATCATCCCGCTGCAGACGCTGAGATTATCGCTATAACAATTAAAATAATAAAAGATACGGGATTGAATAGTGGTGAATTTATTTGTGTAATCAATAGTCGCGAACTGATGCAAAGCTATGTTGAGTATCTAAAGATTCCAAATTACATCAAAGTAATTAAGATAATTGATTCGAGAGGAAAATTCCTTCAGAATGTTATTCAAAAAGAGTTGGTAGCAAAATTATCTGATGAGAAAAAAGCAAAAGAAAAAGCCCTAGAATTCCGCACAATTTGGGAGCAAGATCCAAAGTTGGAAAAGGATTATAGTGATTTGCGTTCAAATCACGTTTTTTCAGAATGTCTTGACCATTTAAATGAAATAGAAGAAAAAAGTGTAAAAGAAGCTCTCAGAAAAATCGATTTAAATGAAGATCAAATTACTAAATTTTATGATTTTGCCACTCAGAGCGGTTCTCCAGATTTTGTAATAAATAAATTAAGAACTATGGAAATAGGTGAGAGAGCTGAAAGTGCGCTACAAAATCTTGAAGACCTTTGTAAATACCTTAAATTATACAACATATTTGACGATTGTGAATATGATACCTCTGTTGCTCGGGGGTTAGATTATTACACTGGTATTGTTTATGAATTTTTTGACAGAACGGGTTCTGTTGTTCGATCTATAGCTGGTGGTGGAAGGTATGACCAGCTTATTAGTGCTTTTGGTGGAAGCAAAATTCCAGCAACGGGAATTGGTATGGGTGAGACAGTTCTACTCGCAATTCTTAAAAAGCTTGGAAGACTTAAAAAATATGGTTCTTCAGCTGAGGTTTATGTTGCACCAATCAATAAAGAGGTGATTACAGAAACAGCAGAAATTGTTGAGGAAATTAGAAAGCAATTCAAAACACTGTTCAACCCATTTGGTTGGAAGCTTTCTAAACATCTTGAAGATGCAGGAAACAGAGGTATTACTATAGCTGCAATCGTTGGAAAGCGTGATTTAGCTGAAAATAAAGTAACTCTAAGAAATCTTAAGACTGGAGAGCAAAGAACTATAGTAAAATCAAATCTTATGGAAGAGATAGAATCGATGCTAATCAGATAACATTCCTACATACTTCTTCTTGTTTTAGAACAAAACAAATTTAAGCTTTTCAAAAACTTACTCATAATGAGCCCTTCTTTGCACAAGTACTTGAAAGGAATAAAAATTTCAGAATTAGTAACACAAGTAAAAGATAAAGGAAGCTTTCAAAAGATTCTGTCAGATTTGAACTTAGATCAGGGCTATACTCATGATGATTTAGTAGACTTTTTTTTAAAAGAGAGTAAAGAGTTTCTTAATAAAGAAAAAAGAACTGAAGCTCTAATTATCTTGAAAGCAGTAAAACCCCTGCTAACTTTGGTTTCGAAGAGATTTTACATTCCTTTCTATTTAGTGTTAACAGATTCATTCATGCTAGTTAATGATTTTCAAGGGGCAGAGAAAGCAGCAAAGAAAGCACAAACAGCTGCAGAAAAATTTGACGACCCACAATATCAGATAAGGGTTTGGAATCGTTTATTCATGATTTACAGAACTCTAGAAAAGGATAAATCTCATCAGTATTTAGTACAATCTAAAGAATTTGCTCAAAAGCACGATTTGTATGAGAACATTGTTTTTTGTGATGTAAATTTAGGTCTAATGCATCTTTTCAATAAAGATTATACAAAAGCCGCTGATTATTGCTCTAATATCATAAATATACTAATAACACATCCATATCCAAGTAACAAATTAATAATGCCTACAGACTTCTTTCTACATCTTTTCTCGGAGAATCCAGGATTAATTGTAGTTTCCAAATATCAATCTACAATTGAGAAAGGAGTTGATGTAGTGTTAAACACGATTCAAAAAATTCAAGATCCACAAGAAGCAAAAAGACGTCTTTCAATATTGATAAACATTTTAAAGATTTCAGAGAAACAATTATCTGTTTTTATTGTTAAGGTTGAAAAGTTGATTGAGAAATTAAAAATAGGTAAACAAGTTGATTATTATGCTGCTTTAGCCACTGGTATAGGGGACTACAACAATTATAGTTATGCATTGGTTTATTTTGAGAAAGCTCTCTCTTTAACAGATACCCTAGATACTGAAACACACCGAGAACTAAGGAAAAATTATGCTTTTTCAATGTCTAAAATTATTGGTGTCAGCATGATTTATGATCTTGTTACATCTTCTAATATCTCAAACAAGCTAAAAAGACTGAGAATTAAAAATGATGCTTCAACTCTTCTGGGGAAAGAAGGCAATTATATAGAATATAGAAATTCAGTAAGTGATTCAGACGCAATTTTTGGTTTGAGTCGTGAAATGTTCAAAAAACAACTATATCCTGCTATTAAAGGTAGAGTTGATATTAAACAAACAATTCTTGAATTTTGCTATCAGAATTCACAAAGCGATATTCTAAACAATATGGAAATAATTGTGATAAATGCAATAAATCAAAACGATGAATTATTATCACTGCTAATGGTAGGTTCAATACTTAATGAGAAAACCGCAAAAAAATCTAAAAATATCTTCTCTGGTTATCAAATTCTAGGTCATTTAGTACCTAAAACAGTTCTTAAAAAGAAACACTTTGAAGACTTTGATGCTAAGTTCCTTTATGATTTAATCAAAGCTCCACAGAAATTCAGAAAAATTGAAATTCTGAGTGTAAGTGATGAAGTAGACGTTAAATTTGAACATATTCTCTTGAAGAGAAGAAAAAAGTAGTGTTCTCAATAAAGATTAGATATTTAATGAGTTAATTGTTGCCTGAAGTTGTTCAATAGATTCCATATGGACTCCGTTTTTCTTCATTATTGTTAATCCTTGATTGAAGAAATGTTTAGCTTTACTTTTTTTTCCTGTTTCTAGGTACATTCTCCCTAATTGAAGGCTGAGAGTTACTGTGTAATCAAAATCATTCTGTTTTGAGAAAAATATGTGTGCTGCTGTCAAATACTTAATTGCTTGGTCATTTTTAGAATGTGATATTAGCATTTGTCCCAAATCAAACTCAGTAAGTGCTCTTTTCTTGTTACTTTTTCCCTTCTTATAAAATTCAATAGCTGTTTTATATGCATTAGCAATATGATTTGGGTATTCAGAATTTTCCATTAAATCTGTTTGGTAAGTTAAACCCAAGTTTTTCCATGAATCAGCAAGTTTTACGTAATTTTTTAATTTAAAAAATAGGTTAATGGCTTCATCAAGAAATTGCTTACTTTCTTTGAATTTACCTCTTTCTCGGTAGTAATTCCCAAGAATAAGAGCACATTCAGCAATTCTTTCATCATCTTGTAGATTCTTAAAAGAAAAATACGCTTGTTTTGTTATCTTGAAAGCTTGATCTAGTTGCCCAATTTTTGAATAAGCTAAAGATAAAAGATACAAGCAATTTGCAGCACTTTCATCGTTTCCATGAGTTGAAAAAATCTGCTCGGCGTAGAGTAAATCCTTGATGCTATTTAGATATTCGCCATTATTTAAATTTTCATTTCCTTTAAAATAGAAGTGATTAGCTTTTTGTAAATAATCGTTCATTTATAGTACCCTTCGCCAGTCTAAAGTATATGTTACCATTTATTTATTTTCTAATATTCTTATCCGCAAAAAATAGTGGTTTCTTTTCATAACTAGTGTTAACATTGTCCCAATTTAACTCTTTAGAAAGTGTTCTTTTCCCCGCATCTACAATGCTGAAATTTTTTCTAGACTGTAATGCACTTAACAGCTCTCTTACTTTCTTCTGTATTTGTTGGCGTTTGTATATTGGTTCATCTTTAGCAACAACTAATATATTTTTTACATATTTATCAGCTAGAATACCAATAAGAACATCGTCTCCTGCTACAAATTCTGCTAACCTTAGTGCTTCTATATTGGCTGAATCTAAGTAAAAGGCTTCTTCAGGGATGGCATAAATTGTTTCTTGGTTGGTTACCAAATTAGTCCAATTTTTGCTTAAACTCACTAATAAGATGATTGGATCTAATAAATCAGAGGGGAAAGAAACAATTTTTTCTGAGTAGAATACTGTAGGGTTAATTTCTTTTATTTCAGATTCAACAACACCACTGATAATAAATTGGTTCTCTCTATAGTCGTCATAAAAGTCAATTCCAAGATTAATTCCACCAACGCTTGCAACTAGCAGTTCTTCCATAATGAGTTTCTTCCAAGTATCAAAAGGTTTTTTCTCTTCTGTTTTAGCTTCTGCCAGTGTATCTTTTTTCTTCCTAAATCTGGAAAAAAATTTGGAGAAAAATCCTTTTGTTTCTTCTTTTTGAATAATTTCAACAATTTCTTCTCCCTCTACTTCTTTTTCTTTGGTATAATTTACAGGAGGTAGTTTGTTTTTTAAATTGTTGAATGATTTAATGTCTTCTAACTTCATTTGCAGAAGTGATTCTACCATACTTAGATTTATATCATCAACAGGCGATAAAAGTGAAACCCACCCTTCAGCACTGCCTGACTTGGCGTGGACAATAAAATGATTATATGGAGGAGATTGGTTAGAATATTTACAATTAGTTCTGATGTACTTTAGTATATGTGGATAATTCGAATCCATCAATGGTGTACACTTGCGGAACTCTTTAAGAATAGTTTTTTCGACACCGGTTTTCATGTTAGAGCTTGTATACTCATTTTTCTTTCCTCCTTCATCACAAGTGAATAAGTAAAAGATGCTGGTTTCTTTGATATAGGGAACTGGTACAGATTTGTTAGTTTCCTTTTCAAGTTCAGTAACAAGGTGATTCATAATAAGATGAGAAATTAATCCTCTTTCATCTGAAGGTATATTTTGAATAGTTTCACTTCTTCTTGCAATAATTTCAGAAAAAACCGTTCGACAAAGTGCAGTTTCACTTAAAAATGCAAACCATCCAAATGGTATGTCAGGAAATTTTTGTACACAAAATTCTAAGAGGTGTCTTAAAAAGAAGTCAGCAACTTGTTCTGCTGCTATCTCCTTTTTAATTCCTTTATCTAATTGAAGATAATATCTTTTTCTCAATAATGAAGCAATACTGTATGTAAAAGCTACGAGGTGTGTTAATTCACGCCAATCTTTTTCTTCAGAAATCGAAAGAGACTGCCAGAATTCAATTATTTCTTTCCTTCGACCTGAATCTTCTAACTCAAACCTTATTTCTGACGAAGTAATAATATAATCTGAACTATAAAGAGCAGAAACAATTAATTCCTGAGAAGCGGAGTATTCTTGTTGATATTCTGTAACCAATGATTTATTTACTGTTTTATATCTTTCAAAGAGTTGGCGTAACTGATGAACTTTCTGTGTTTCAAGATATTCTTTTTCTAAGAATTGATGTACAATTTTCTTCATTAATCTGTTGTGTTGACTTAACAAATATTAATCTGTTGCTAGAATTTTAATAACAAACTTTATCTTATGAAAATACATAAAGAATCTAGCGTGAAATAATGACGAGGGTTTTACCGTTGGAGGTTTACCTATGACATCAACTGGCACTCTGAATTCACGCTTCATTTTCAATTGATTTTCAATTGGTCAGCTTTATTAAATTTATTCCACCATCTTCTGTAGAGAATGCTTGTCTTTGATTCTATAGGAAGATTCTGTACTCTAGTTATCCATTCATCAGTTTTTTCTCTGCTTCCTTTAAAAGAATCTTTGGTGATTTTAGTCATCTTTTCAATATCTTTTGTTGATGGTTTTCCAATAATTTTTGATAATAGGTCATATGTTTTTGTCAGAAATTTATTTTCAAGTTTATTTCTTTCGTCGTTGAAAACATTTATTCTTTTCCGATAATCCAATAATACTAATCTATGCAGTTTTTCATGTTGCCACCATATGCTTTCTGAATCATAGGTGGATCCACCAAGCTTTTGTTCTATTTTGAATCCAGGCTTTGGCATAAATATTGGTTTAAAGGTGCTTATGCAAGGTGCAGATGTTCCTGTTACCCAATGGATTTGTATGTCCTTTTTTATATGAGATACAAGAGAACAAATAGAATTATCAGGAAGAGTCATCCCGGTTGCATGGTGACAAAGACTCTTTGCTGTTGCTTTTGATGGAGACCATTTTTCTTCGTCTTTAGGAGAAATGTTGTGATCTCGTAAAATAGTCATTATATTTTCAGGTGAAATCTTACCTCTATTTTCCAGCAAGAGTGCAGTAGTACACTCCATTCTCTTTTTGCCTTTAGTGAAAAACTGAGATCTAGGCTGTGATTCCTTAACAACATGGTAAGGCCTGAATTTTGGAATAAAACAATTAGAAAAATGAAAATCTTCTTCAGACTTGCAGAATCCTCTATTTATTGCGTGTTGTATGAGATCTGGATGTATTATATCATACTCGCTCCCAATTGACAAAGTATTAGAAATTGTTCGTATATTTTTTACCTTTTCAACAATCCAAAATCTGTCAGCGGTTTCTAGAACCCAAGCTTCTTTTGAATCTGCAATAATGTAAGAATTATGATAATCTCTTCCTTTGATGTTATACGAATGTTGTCCCCCTTGACCATATTTTTCCAATAATGATATGATTATTTCTAATGCGTGTTTTGCGGTTTTTGAGCGTTCAAGAGCTAATCTCATTAAATCCATACCAAGTAATCCTTTGTCTCTGAGAGGTTCTTTACTATAAACGGCTTCGTTACCTATTGTTACACCAAACTCATTAGCTCCCATTTCGCAGCCAAAAATCCAAAATGGCTTTAGAAGAAGGACATCATAAGTCTGCTCTTTTTGTGGAATGGACATAAAAGTGCATTTTACTTTTGAATTACGAGTATATTTCTTTCCTTTAATATACTCAATATTGTGAGTTTCATTGGGTACTCTATTTGAGTTCTTACCGAGAATTATACTCCCATCTTTTGTTGAGTTTCCAATAGCTACTACTGTATCACACATTGTATTATCTTATAATTGATAATATATAAAAAATCCGTAAATTAGCAATTTATGCTTTTTCAAAAAGAGTAGAAAGACTAAAATTGATTCATCTTTCTTTTGATTGATTGATTCAAAAACTTCATTAAGAGACATGTTTGAAAAGAAAAAACTAGTTTAAAAAAACTTTCTGAACGAAATCAAAATTTGAATAGTAATAACTAGGGAGAATTATCCTCTACTAGAATTTATTTTTTAGAATCACATATTATTTTCTCTACTAGCTTATAATGTTCAGGTTTATCGATATCCATTGCTACTTCAGCATAAGGACTAATTAGAGCTCTACCTTTCATCCTCATGCCTCTTGAAAATACTCTCTCTGCTTCTTTTAGATTTATTCCCCTGAAAACCATCTTTAATGCTATGATCGGAGATATGAATATAGCTTGTAACAAGAAACTCTTTCTTTTTACTTGTAGTTTGTGGACTTTTTCTTTAACTTTATCAAAGTCAATAGGTGTATACAAGTAAATATCTCCTCCACAAAATGTTATATCTTTTAATTTTGTGTATGTTCTCATTGAATTTGGAAATTTTGCTTCCATTAAATCTTTCTCAACAAATGGACATACAATATCTGCTTCTTTTTTCAGTGCTTCTTCGATGAAATAATCTATAGCTTCTGAAGTGATTAAAGGGATATCTGCATTGGCATTAATAATATATTTTGGGAGTTCTCCCTTATTCTCTTCATACCAGTCAATCCAAGCTTGGACTTTATCAACAATTTTTGATTCAGCTGGATAGGGGATGCATGTTACTCTTGTATCGGGAAACTGTTCTGGTGATAATCCAACTATATATATATCTCTAATTCTTTCACATTGTTCAACAGCGTCAATTATCCATTCTATAATTGGCTTTCCGCAAATAGGAAGTAAAGCTTTCAAATTGTGCTTAAAATTTTCAACAAGTTTGAATAATTCTAAATCGAAAGGTGATCTTCCAACAGTAATAAGCATATCTAATTTTACTTGGCGCATCAACGAAATCCAAAAACCAGCTCTATATAAATGCTTCTTTCAAACTCTTCAAAATAAAGGACAATGAAAGTTTTATAAATCGCTTACTGTATATTTCTTAATGACTGAAGGAAAGAAAAGCAGATACAAATTTGACACTCTCTGTGTTCATGCAGGACATGACGTCTTAGAAACCAAAACAATTTCTCCACCAATTTACCAAAGTGTTGCATATCCCTTTGAAAGCGCAGAATATGCAGCTAAATTATTTAGGTACGAGATTGAGGGGCATATGTATGGTCGCATGGACAACCCTACTAACAAAATGTTTGAAGAAAGACTTGCTGCTTTGGAACTTACAGATAAAGCTTTGGCAACATCTTCTGGAATGGCAGCTGAATTTGTAGCTTGTTTAAGATTATTAGAAACAGGAGACAATTTTGTAACTTCTAGCAAAATTTATGGAGGTTCAAATCGTCTCTTTTGTCAAACTTTCCCTAAAATGGGATTTGAATCGATATTTGTTTATAAACCGAATAATATCGATATTTGGGCTGAATCTATCAACAAAAAAACTAGATTCTTGTATTTAGAAACACCATCAAACCCCAATTTGTTTATCGGTGATATTTCTTCTTTAGCTAACTTAGCTCATGAAAACGAGATACCTTTGATTGTGGATAATACTATTGCATCACCTGCGCTTCAACAACCAAAAGCTCTGGGAGCTGATATCGTGGTTCATTCTGCAACTAAATATCTAAGTGGTAATGCAACATGTATTTCTGGAGTTGTTGCAGGATCAGCTGATTACATAGATAATATACGAGAAATCGAATATAGGAATATAGGTCCTTCACTGAGCCCTTTTAACAGTTGGTTGTTATTGTTGGGGATGGAAACACTAAGTCTTAGAATGGCAAAGCATTGCGAAAATGCACAAATAATTGCAGAATTTCTTGAAGAGCATCCTAAAGTATTATCTGTAAATTATCCTGGTTTAACAAGTCACCCTCAGCATGATTTAGCAAAAAAACAAATGAAAGGTTTTAGTGCTTTACTCTCCTTTGTAACTAAAGGAGAACTAACTGACACAAAGAACGTGATTGATGCTTTTAACTTAATAATTCACACTGGGCATTTAGGAACAACAAAAACTTTAGCTACACACCCCGCCTTTTCAACTCATCAACAGCTTTCTCGCGAAGAAAGACTTGCTATAGACATCCCTGATACAATGATTCGACTTTCTGTTGGGATTGAAGATGTTAACGATTTAATCGAAGATTTAGATCGTGCACTTTTGAAAATATAAAGTCAGAGAAAGAAAAGAAGATTAAGAATCAAAAAATAAAGAAAAAGAAGGCTAGAAGTCGAAAGCATTGATCTCATCAAGTGTATTATAAGTATTTTCTACTGCTTTTAATACTTGTTTTTCTGTTTTTGCACCTGTACAAACAAGGTTTCCTGATTGGAACAATAGTAAAACAGTTTTTGGTTCTACAAGTCTGTAAATCAATCCTGGGAATTGCTCTGGTTCATACATTGATCTGTCCAACCAGAGAGCTGCTAACTCAAGGTTAATTGTTCTGTGGTTAAAGTGTCCAGAAGCAACTATGTTTTGAACTATTATTTCAGGTTCTTCTGTTATTTTCGTGCCCACACCTTGTAGGATTTTGATCATAACTAGAACACCTTCATGTACCATTTCGGTTGATTTTGCTCCTGTTAGTACAAGTTTACCTGAACTAAAAACAAGGCTTGATATCTTGGGTTTTTTTATTTTTAAAATTAAACCTGGAAATGTCTCAGGGTTGTATGAAACAAAAAGTTCATCATCATCAATCAATGTTTGGTATGCTGTAACTAAGTCGATTGTTGTATACAAGTTTATACTAGCTACTACATTTTGGATAACTATACCATATTCTCTGTCTTTTTTAGGTGACATATTATTATCATCCCTTCTAATCAGTTTTTCATTGGCAATTATTTATAAATCTTTTTATATACAGTTTAAATAGAATTTATAAAGGAAACCTTCTTGTTATTACGTTTAATATCTTCAAATATGTTAAAAATAATTAGTTTTCTGTCGTTTATTGAAACTAACTCTTGCTATTTTTTGCAATCACAAATAGGTTTCTCAAAACTATAGGTAATTGTGTTTTTTAACACTCTTTGTATGACATTGATGTTTTCTCTAAATACCTCAACTACTTCTTCATGAGAAACTGTTTCTTGCATTCCAGCCCCATAATTTGTGACAAGGCATAAAGTTGCATAGCATATTTTTGCTTCTCTTGCTAATGTTGCTTCTGGTACTGTTGTCATACCAACTAAAGTTCCACCTATTTTTTGATACATCACGATTTCAGCAGAACTTTCAAACCTAGGTCCCTCAGTGCATACATACACTCCACCGTCATATACTTTCTTCTTTTCAGATCTTAATAGAGAAACAAAAGCATTTCTTATTCTTGGACAGTATGGGGATGTATAATCTAAATGAACTACACCATTTCTAATAGTTCCATCGCCGAATTCAAGAGTTGTGTCACCGTCGAAAAAAGTTGAAAATCTATTTTTTGTCATATCAATAAATTGATCTGGAATAACAAAATGCCCTGGTTTAATTTTTGGGGAGATAGAACCTACAGCATTAGTTGAAAAAATACTCTCTACACCTAATTTGAAAAAAGCGTAAATGTTGGCTCTATAATTAACTTTGTGTGGTGGAACAGAGTGATCTGATCCATGTCTTGATAAGAAATAAATCTCTGTATCCTCTAATCTTACCATTTCAATGCCTTTAACGTCTCCGTATGGTGTATCAACATCTATGGCGCTCATATCATCAAAAAGGTCATAAACACCTGAACCACCAATGACAGCTATTTTCTCTACCATAACTTAAGAAAGGTTTTCATTTAAAATAAGTTTTCGGAGAAACTTTAGTTACTTTTTGTCATTAATGAGTTCTTGAAGTTTTCCCAATCAACTTCGCGCTAAAATAATAGTTTTTGTTAGATTTTGGCTTACTTATCTAACTAACTTTTAGGTGTTTTAATTTCGATGTCGTCAAATGATTTCCAATGAATTTTGCATCCAAGGAATTGGCATATGGTAACCAGACTCTCTTTGTATTTAGGAAATTTATTCTTTAGGTCATTGAGTGGAATTCTAGTACGTGACTTTAGAAAATCGTTTACTTCTTCAATAATTTTCTTGGTTACAAGTCCATAGCTTTTCAAAAAGATGACTGAGTTTCTTTGCAGAATCTGCTGGATTTCAGTAGATTGTAAGACTTTAATTGTTTCATCAGCTGTATATGTTTCTAGTTTTTCGTTCAACTGGGTTAATGTAACGGTATGTACTTCTTCTTCTAGAAGTTTGATTAAATCCTCTATTCTTTCAACGAACTTTGGAAATCTTGCCTCATAATCTGAATAAGTTTTTTCAAGAAGCTTTGCAAGTTCTTTTGAAGGTATATTATTTGAACTGTAATAGATGATTTTAATATCTCTTAACTCTAGAAAATTCACCTTCAATTCGTTATCTACAAGGTAAATTATTTGTATATTAGCTCTCTCCAACTCTTGCATCTTATTCTTCTTTTTTACAATATACTTGTTTGTATAGAATCCTACTATTTCCAAGTAAACCTTGATTTTACCCCTTGTTAGTAAGAAATCGGGAATGTACATCTTCTTACCAAGTAGGATTGCATCAGGTTCAGGTATTGCTTTCCAACCCTTGTAATTCTTCCAGGTTTTTAAAAACTGATTTTCTATCTTTGAATCAACTTCTGGTTTAACTTCTATCTCTTCTTCATCAATTATTGGTTTTTTTAATGGCAAATTCGGTAAAGATTCGGAGTTTAGCGTGAAAACAGCTTTCCGTTTTCTTGGCTGCACTACAGCTCTTATTTGGAAAGGTATTTTTTCATTAATGACGTTCCTTATTATATACATAACCACTTCTGCTATATTTCTACCCCATTTACTCTTTTCTCTAAATAGCTCCAAAGGGGATTCAATCAGTAAAGTGTATCCATCCTCTGTTTTCGATATATCTGTGAAAATGTAATTCTTTTTTGAGAGATAAACCACGTTCTTAGCGAGCGCTCCAGGCAACTTTTTTAATTTAATTTGAATGTTCTGGGAAAAAGAAAGAATTGTCTCTATTGTGTCATAATTAAAGTATTCAGTGAGTTGCGTAGGGGAAACTTCCTTGTTTTTAACTAGAATCCGTGCTGAATCTATATCTGAATATAGAATAGAGTCTAAACTATTATCAGGTAAACCTAGTTCATTTTCTATTCCTCTCATTATTTCATCACGCAATACAAATGGAACAAAACCATAAGCTATGTTATTTACTGTATCAAAAATAAGTGCTCTAATTTCATCATGAGTTAGAAATTTGAAACTATCATTATTGACTTTTAAAGAAGCTAAATAAGATGCTATATCATCTCTTTTCACAAACTTAACCGTAGTCTTAGGTTTTTTGCCTATCATCTCTTTAATACTTCGTGAAGAAAAAGAGTAAAAACGCAAGACACTTGTTTGTAGAGATTTAAGAGTTTTTTCTGATTCAAAAAGATTGTTTAATTGTGAGAAATCAACATCGGTTTTTCTGCTTTCCAGATTCTTTTTTATAAATTCTATGAAGACCTTAACCTGATTCTCATGCTTAGAAGTAAGGTAAAAGGGTAGTATAACCGTTTTTGATCCTTTACCAGTTATATTAATCTCTAAATTAGATAATGAAAATCTCATTAAATCATCTCAGTCTTTTTTCTTCTGGTTGCTGTTTTCGATTCTAGTGTGTCTGGAGTGACTAGTTCATATAGAACAGCTTTTCCTTCTTTTGGTCGTAATAATCTGCCCAAACGCTGAACAAACTGTCTAGCTACACTTGTTCCACTAATAATGATACCAACGTTTGCTTTCTGGACATCGAAACCTTCGTCAAGAACTTTTCCAGTGATAATTTTCGTATATTTCCCATTAGTAAACTTCTTCAGTATCTTCTTTCTCTCACTTGTTTTTGTTTCATGAGTGATAGCTGGTATAAGATTCCTTCTACTTACTGTATAGACCATTTCATTAAATTCTGAAAATAGAATAACATGATCTTGACTGTGCTTTTCAAGTAACTTTTCAACCTTGTTTAGTTTAGCTCTAGATGAAAAAACTAAATTCCTTGCCTTTCTGTGAGCATCTACAGCTTCTTTTGCTTGTGGATCAATATTGACTCGAAATATCAGAAATCTTTCATAATCCCTTGGACTACGTATTTGTATATTTCTTTGGCGTAAATACGTTTTATAAATACTCATAAGTTCGTTATACTTTTCCCTTTCCTCATCTGTCAGCTGGACTTTTAGTGTCTTTAACTCAAAATCTGCAACATAACCCTGCTTAGACAATTCTGAAGCTCTAGTAACAGCTATTTTTGGTCCTATAAGATGGAAAAGTATACTCTCCCTTTCATCTGTTCTTTCTGGAGTTGCCGTTAAGCCCAGCCTATGCTTTGCAGGAAGACCTTCTAATACTTTGGTTGTTTCTTCTGCTACGCTGTGATGGCACTCATCTAGAACTAGAAGACTAAACTCTTTACGTAAAAGATTGATGTTTAACCTCGCGCTGTCATAGGTTGTTACAGTTATCTCTTTTATTTCCTTAACTTTATCACCTAGTTGACCAATCATATCTTTTGTGAGTGAGGTATACTTTGTTAAACTCTCAATCCATTGGTAAAGGAGGTTTTTAGTAGGAACTACTACCAAAGTTTTTTGTTGTAATCCTTCAATGATTTTAAGACCGATAACAGTTTTCCCTGCTGCTGTCGGTAAAACTATAACTCCCCTTCCCTTATTTTTAAAGAAAAGGTCATACGATTCTTGTTGATACCCTCTTAGTTTTATCGATGATTTAATTTTAGTGCGATATAAATTTGACAAAATTGGTCTCTTGAGGATATCTGTTTGAATTTCAAATCCTTCATTTTTGAAGTGTTCACTTATCTGAGAAAAAAGATGTGGTGGTGCTCTGTATTCGTTTCTTTTTTTGGGATTATGTTTCAAATTTTTAATTAAGAAGGAATCTGTAAACTCGTCCTCAGTTTCCACTAAAAGGTCGAAAACCAATGAGAATTTTAGATTAACAGATTTAGACATGATATTCCTTCGATTTTATAATTGGATTTGTGTATAAAAATACTCTTAAAAAATTGAAAATAAAAAGAAAAGAAAAGAAAAGAAGAAATTATATTGATAATTTCCTTGGATTTAGATATAAATTACTTTCACTGTCATCAAGTTTAAGTTTAGTATCTGATTCTCTAAGCTCTTTAAGCGATTTTTTGATGTTTTTCTTGATGTCTTTGTGGAAACGTAGAGTGGAACTGAAGAGTATTAGAATTGTGAAAAATGTTTTGTCTTTAGCTAAATCAGGATCAAAGATGTGTATATCAAATTTACCTCCTAAATTAGCAAATTTCCCGTCTATCTTCGCTATAACATTATCATGCACGTTTTTAACGTACCAATCAGAACCCAATGTGAGTCTTTTATCATCAATTGTGAATGATTGAAAAATATCATTTTCATCAAGATAGCTAAAACCAAAAACTTCTCCTTGAAAGCGTGGAAAATGAGCTAAACGTTTTATTCTAAATAAGTTTCGTGTGTGTTTGAAATTACAGCTGTACACTGGACAGGACTCTTTTGTTGCTTGAGAGTTTGCAAAACTTTCTCCTTGTAACCTCTCCAAACTTGCTCGCCAATATCCACTTGGAGAGAAGAGTTTCATCACAAATCTTCTAGCTAAATGGTCTGCAGCTTTCCACCGTTTTTCTCTAAGTCCTAGAGAACCGTAAGTCTCACCATCTCTTTTTACTGTTCCAATAAGATCCATATCACGAGACCATTGTCTATCCTTCATCGTTCGTTGTGCGTCTAATCTTATTCCCCATTCTTTTCTGTGCATTTTTGTTCGCCAAAGATCAACTTCAATCTTTGAATGAACCACAGTTTCTCTCTTCTCTTTCTTCTCTTTCTTCTTCTTGTCTTCTGGCTTATCTTTGACTTTATCTGCGGTCATTTTTCCTTCACTTTTTATTGTTTTTATCTCTTCTTTAGGTTCTTCTATTTTCTCTTGAGCAACCTCTTTCTTTATTTGTTCTTGTAATTCTTCATTCGTTTCAGTCTGTTCAATTGTTCATTAGACATTAGAATCAACCTTATTCTTTTGTTAGATGTTTCAACACTTTAAATCTTGTGTAAGACTGTTAAAAATTGTTAGTATATGTTATTTTCTTCTGAAGATAAGATTTTCTCCACTTCTTTGACCAATACAGGAAGAGTATCTACAACATCTCCGAGTATAATATAATGTAATAATTTATCATAAGCTGTGGGTGTGAGGTTGAAGAGAGCTTTCTTAATCTTATTAGGAGAAGGAGCTAGTAGTATATCAGCCGCAGGGAAAACCCCTAAGCTGGTACCTACTCCTATAATCAGATCACTTTTTCTAGCAAGTTTCATCGAAGTAGATAAAATTGTTGGGTCTAGAAGTTCCTCAAAAAGAACAATTTTAGGTTTTAATGGTTTTTCACACTTAGAACATGTTGGATAAGGTTTAATTTTCGTGTGTTTTTCTATATCAATTTGTTCCTCGAAACCACAATGAATGCAATGTAAGATGTCTGCTGTTCCATGAACCTCATAAACATTCTTAGAACCTGCAATCCCATGTAGGCCATCAATGTTCTGTGTGACAATGAAGACATTATCTTCTCCCTTGAGTTTCTGAATATCAGTTATTGCATAATGAGCAGGATTGGGTTTTCTTTCAGTAAACAATGAATAGAGATCTCTTATGAAAGTCCAAACTTTCTCAGGTCGTTTCTTAAAAGCTCGAAGAGTAGCAACTTCAAACATGTCATAAGTTTCCCAGATACCGCCTGGAGAGCGAAAATCTGGTATGCCGCTAGGAACACTTATACCCGCACCTGAAAAGAAAGTGATTTTTTTTGCATCAGCAACTAACTTAGCAACTTTGAGTAGATTTTCCTGAGATTTGTGCATAATAAAATCTCTCTTATGATATGATACAACTTTTTAACCTTAAAAATCGTTTGAATTGTGGTTTGTTTAAAGAAAACTTTTTAGCATATGTTAATCATCTCTACTATGGATGATTCTAAACTTTCTAGAAAAAGTTTGGATTAAATTGTTCAATTGAGATAAGCAAACAATCCAAATTGGGATTGACATCCACTTAATTTCAACAATTTACAAACACCGCTTTACTTATGTAGTCCACCATAATTGAAAAGAAGGTTTGGTAATGAAAAGGAAAAAAACATCTCTCATTTGTTTGTTCACGTTCTTACTTGTTTCTTCTTTCTCAGTTCCTAAAATAAATCTAGTGAATAGTACTGGTATTCAGTCTGTTTATTCTTTAATTTCGATAGAACTAAATGGATTGACAAAGGACAATCTTACTGCCCAACTATTAATTTTCAATGAAACCAGTCAAACGTATGAGGAGAACGAAATTCTAAAAAATGAAATTATAGAGGATTTGAACTGGTTATCACATCAAATCTCAGGTTTAGATGGCATTTTAGTCCATAATTTTAATGATACTGTGTTACCTGGTAAAGTAGATTTCTTGTTAGCAAATGTCTCTTATGATAACAACACTATGTATGAACAACTATCTAACATGATTGAATCTGATAATGATCGTTGGTGGTATGTAGAGTCAGTAGCTCCTTCAATTATCCCTCCAGATGGACTTAATTCTGGCTATGCTTTTGCAATTCAAGGACCGCTTGATATCACAGAATTTCGGACATTTAATAAAAGCATACAAGATAACGGTAATGTGACTATTTTAGACTTCAGATCAAAGGATGGGATTATTGCATCAAAATTCATAAATGATGGTGAAAAATGGGTAGAAAATAACGCATTTAGTGACATCCTTATTTCTAGCATTCTTTCACTAAAAAACATGATATTTGAAATTGATAATATTAGCATGAATTGGCCAAAATCAAATTGGGCTGAGGAAAAAGGTTTACCTCTTCTGCTTCTTCTGCCTCTTCTTAATCTTTCAGAACCATTAGTTTTTAATATTTCTAATGAAACGAATCGTTATGTTTCAGATTTTATGAATTTAGGGGAAATTGGTATAAAGATTTATTGTAAGGATGATCTCACTGAAGGTGAAATTAGGATTGTTCATAAAGTCTTTGACACGATCATTGCTAGTAACTGGTATATTAATAATTTTGTAGGGCTTTTATATTCAGGCAATAATATTGACTTCACATTCATAGTACTTGGTTTATCTACTCTTATTTTTGCATTAGTAATACTACGTAGAAAAAAAAAGAGAGTAAAAACTACTGAAATACAATAGATTGCTATTACTATTCACTTTTATTTTTTTTCAATACGAGCATGGTATCATACAAAAATAGTTTGTATCTTTTCCTTACTAATTGTAAAGCAGTTGAAGAAAAAGATGTTAATATCAATGGGAAGAGGAATTCAACTCGTAAAACAAAAAAATTGAGAGAAAAACTTCTTTTGGAGAAATAGTAATTGAAAACAAAGATGCAGATAATAAGAAGAGAAGAAAAAAATAGATGTTAATATGAGAGTAAATTCCCCACCAGATGAAGAATATTCTATATATGAATCTGAGAAGTAAGTATTTTACTTTAAAAATCGTTTGAATTGTCTCGTGTTTAGACGTAAAAACTTTTTAGCATATATCAATCTTCACAACTATGAAACACTATTTGACTACTCCAATTTCCCCAGAGGATTTAGTAACAATCAAGATAGGGGATATAGTGTACATAACGGGAATAATAATAACAGCTCGAGATGAAGCTCATTTAGAAGCTTTGAATCTTCATAAAGAAGGTAAAAAACCTCCGGTTGATTTTCAAGGTAATGGACTTTTTCACTGTGGTCCTGTTATGAAGAAAAATGAGCAAGGAGAATGGATTGTTGTAGCAGCTGGTCCTACTACTTCAGCTCGTATGGAAATCTTCCAAGATGAATTCATCAAGGTTTTTCACCCAGGGATTATTATCGGTAAGGGTGGTATGGGTGATAGAACAGCAAAAGCTTGTCAAGAAGAAAAATGTGTTTATGGTTACTTTACAGGTGGTGCAGCATTACTCGCTGCTGATAGAATTACCAAAGTAAGAGATGTCTTCTGGTTTGAAGAACTAGGGATGCCAGAGTCACTCTGGGTCTATGAAGTGGAAGATTTCGGTCCTTTAACTATTACAATTGATATTCATGGTGGTAATCTTACTGAAGAATGTATCAAAAACATCGCTAAAAATAAGGATAAAATATTGCAGGAGTTGTAAATAATGGTAGATATAGCTCAAGTTATTGAAGATACAGCTGCTCAGTTATTAAAGATAGCAGTAACAAAATTGCCAAGTGAAGTAAAAGAAACTTTGTTGAAAGGAGAAGAAGAAACAGAGGGAACTCTAGGAAAATCGCAAATGCATGCAATTAATGAGAATGTAAGACTTGCTGAAACACATAGTAAACCTATGTGTCAAGATACAGGTCTAGTAGCTTTCTTTGTAAAAATAGGTGATAATTTTCCGTTACGATCAGAAGTTAAGACCGCTCTCATAAAAGCGACAAAGAAAGCAACGCCCAATATTCCTCTTAGACCTAATGCTGTAGATGTGTTTAAAGGAAACACAAAAAACAATGTAGGGTTGAGAGGATATGTTCCTTGGTTCTACATAGACCTGGTAGAAGGAGATAATTTAGAGATAATCGCAATGCCAAAAGGTGGTGGTTCTTCTAATGTTGGAAAGATGAAAATGGTTCCACCAGGGAAAGGGATTAAGGGAGTTAAAGCGTTTGTAGTAGAAGCAACAGCAGCAGCAGGACCTCTTGCTTGTCCACCCTATACTGTAGGAGTAGGTGTTGGGGGTGGGGAGGATATGTGCATGAATCTCGCAAAAAAAGCACTTTTAAGGCCATTATACCAGTATCATGAAGATGAGGAGATAGCTGAATTAGAAAAAGAATTGGTAAAAACTTTGAACAAATTAGAGATAGGTGCAATGGGATTAGGTGAAGGACCTTCAGTTTTGGATGTTCATATGGAGTTTGCAGCAAGACATCCTGCATCTTTACCTGTTGGAGTCGTTATCTCCTGTTGGGCTTTAAGACACGCAGGCGCAACTGTTGACAAAGAAGGAAATGTTGAGTGGCATCCACATTAATTTTTTATCAACTTTTCTCTCTTTTCAAGTTTCAATCACCTAAGTTTAGCTCGTGGTGACCTTTATACCATCCTTTCAGATATTTGGGTTTTAGTCTCAATATTGTGAAATCCGGATCTGTATAACCTTTTGGATAGTACATCACCCAATCATCGACCCAGATTTTTTCTTTTAACTCAATATCATCTATAATTTCAGCTTGTCCCTGTAACATTATTCCTTTTACTTCACTTGGAAGAGAATAGTAGATAGCAATATTGTTGTTTTCCTTTATTTGTTTCATCTTTATTGAAGAAGTGTTTGTTGAGATATAAACAGTCAGGGGATTTTCCTCATATTCTTCAATTACTTCTGCTGGATGGGGAAACTTTTCAGAACACCTTAAATTGAAAATTGCTCTTATATGGGGATAACCATTTCTATCAATAGTTGCAAGATACGCACTGGAAGGTTTTGATAAAAGCTCTAGAGCTAATATTTCAATATCTTTTTTTGTCATGATTAACCCACTTGATTTTCTTATAAAAAGTAGTTTCTTGTTTCTAATAAAAATTATCCTCAAATTCTAAGCTAGGTGGTTTATTGTTAAAATTCTTGATCGAGGTTACGAGGAAGAAGCTGGGAACTAAAGTTTACTATCTCTATTTTACAGAAGATTTATTACATAATCTAAGCATATTATTATTAGGAAAATGAGTGTATTGAAATTAAGTAACACCAAATTTATAGTAATTGTTTCTATACTTTTATGGACATTTTTTTATCCTATTGGAACAGCTAATTCTAATACAAGAAATGCTTTGATTTTAAGCATTAATGATCTCTCTTGGGAATTCAGAAGACATGATGAAAATAAAGCTACGTTTCTTATAACATTAAATGTTTCTATTGAAAATACTTCATCAAGTAATATTGAATTGGAATTTGCTAATGGTTGTACATTTGATGTTGATATATATGCTAGATTAGAGGATAAATCGATTGAATTTCGTATGGCTCCTGAAGGTTGTACTCAAGCTATAGAAATTCTTACATTTTGTCCAGGTACAACAAATATGACAGATGGATTATTTATATATTTAGACTCATCAAGCTTAAGAGAACTTCCGAACGGTTATTACGAGATAATTTTTGGTAAAGCTCAATCTCGATATAGAGCTGAAATTGCAGATGCAGCTAGAGCCTATCTATACATATACGATGGTGGTTATAGTATTTCTTACAATGTAAAACCAGAAAACTGGGTATCATTATCATTCATCCCAATTCTAATAGCATTTTCATTGGTAGCTGTAGGAGTGATAACTCGAAGAAGAAATTCCTAATTTTAAAATATTAGACTATTTGGGAAAAGCATATTTCGTGGTTGTATAGGTTTCTTTTATTTCGACTTTGCCATCATTATATTTAGTTGCAAATTGCCCACAATTTGTTCCAATCTCATTTTCTTCGTATTCCCCAAAACTTATTTCAGCTTCAAATCCTCTTTTTATGAATTCTTGAACTAAAGGGAAGAATTCTGAATTTTCTTCTGTTATGCCACTTTTTATTTCATTTTTTACAACTTTGTTTGTTGGATTTATTGGAGTTAACTTAATCCAATATTTTTCTGGGTTGAAATGTTTTCTCACGATTTCTGGATCTATCAATGAATCATCTGCAACTGCAAAATTTAGAGTTATTTTCCTATCTCCTTCTTTGAACCATTTTTCTCCGTACGACGCAATCTCACTTAAATTCCAAATTTTTGGAGAAATCCATCTATTTCTCTCTTCTTCGTTTGTAGAATGAATTGAGAACTGAAGTTGAAATTTCCCTTTAGGATATAAATGATCTTTAATTGTTATCAATCTGTTAAAGAACTCTTCAGAATTTTTTGGTGCGACAGTACTAATACATGGCATTAATCCTGGAGCTTCATACTTCTTAGGTAACTCTTCAAGAACTTCTAGAACATTTTCATTCAGAGCAGGTTCTCCCATTCTAGCAAATTGGACTTTAAATTTTTCAACTGGTACTTTTCCATCTGGGTATCGTGCTTTAATCATATAATCTATTTCCTCAAGCATCTCTTCTTTTGATACTTTCCCGTGGAAATACTCTCCAGCATCGCACATTAAACAACCGATAGGACAACCATACATTGTTGAGATAATTAGAACCCATTTTTTCTCCCTAGGGATGGGTGGTTGTAAACTCTCAACAAATTCTAGGACTTTGTCACCATTTTTGGCTACGTATAATATTGCTAAATCCTCTTTTCCATACTTACCTAGAAGTTCCATTGTAATCGTCCTTAATTACTCCTTTTTTATTATTTCCATTGCTGCTTTCATTCCATCACCCATGGATATTGATACTTGTCGAAAATTGCCTAATTTTACATCTCCAACAAAGTAAAGACCAAAATCATCCTTTGGATTTTCATATTGTTGCACTAATTTAGAATCTAAGAAGCTGATATTTGGTTCTCTCCCTATAGCTACAAGGATATAATTAGATGTAATCTGCTCTTCTCTTCCTTCATTCAAGATTGTTAAAATTATCTTATCATCTTCCATTTCTACTTTCATTGGTTCTCTGTCTTTCAGAAATGTGATATTTTCTTGTTCCCTTACTCTTTCTTGCAGAACTGGTAGACTCTTTGTTTTCTGTTGTCTTTGTATAATTGTTATAAGATTCATTGATTTACATAAGTTGAGTGCATAATCATAAGCAACATCCCCACTTCCAATAATTGTTATTTTCTTATTAGCGATTACCTTCGATTTTAGATTGAAGATTTCATAAAAAAGTAAATTCTTCTCCCAGGCTTTTTCTTCTCCCTTAACGTTTAATTTTTTTGGTTTTGATCCTGTTCCAATTATAACTTGATCAGCTAATAGTCTGCTTTTTGAAGTTATTATTTCATATTCATTCTTTAGTAAGGTAACTTTTTCGACTTTTTCTAGAATCACTTGAACATCATTTTTTTCTAATTGTTTTTGAATTAATGTAACATAATCTTCTCCACTAATCCCTTCAGGAAAACCAAGTAAATTCTCTATTAAGTTCGCGTTTTTAATTGTCCCACCAATATTTTCGCTTAGAAGCATGGGTTTCATACCTGAGCGACTCAGTTGTATTGCTGCTGTAACACATGCTGGTCCCCCACCTATCAATACAATCCTAGTTTTCTTATTCTCTTTCATTCAAAATCTCCTCCGAAGAAAGACATACACCAAAACCGTGTGAAACCGCTCTTATTGTTCCCAAATGAAGTTGTTCAGTATAGGTTGCTGTAGCATCTACAATAAAAAAAGATTCAAATCCCCGCATAAAAGCTTCCCTTAACGTTGTTTCACAACAAAGATGGGACATTACGCCAGTAATCAAAACTTGATTAATATCGCTCCTATTTAATATATTTTCAAGATTGGTATCTATAAATGCACTATAATGATTCTTTGTTATCTTAGTTCCTTGACTTGTTTCTAATTCTTCAATGATTTCAGATTCTTTTTCATCAGCTGAAATACTATCTCTCCACCATAATTTCATTAAATCTTTTTCCTGATTGCTGGTAACATGTCTAGTAAAAACAATCAGTCTCTTCAAAGATGTCATTTTTTTGATGATTCTCTGTATTGGTTCAATTATGCTTTGAGCTGAAGGTATGAATGCATGAGAGTTACTATTAGTAAAAACATTTTGCATATCGAGCACTAAAAGAGCTGCTTGTGTCAAATCCAATTTGAACATCTTTCGTGATTTAAGTATTTGGCTTTCCTTTAACCAAAAATCAATTCTTTCCTTCCGATTTGATGAAGTTAAATACAGCTCTTTTAGCATATAATCTGATTTATAGATAATCCATTATTGAAAGTTTTGTTATTAAGAAAATCCTCTATATAGATAAAAATCATATATATTGCAATGTAATGAAAATGAAAAAACTACCTATGAACATTGATAACTTTGCTGTTTAGAGGACATTATTAGAAGGGTAAGCTTGCCTTACATCTTCTGTAAAATAGATTTGAATCTAAAAAGTCAGTACAATTTGAAAGAGAATTTTCGATTATACGTGTGAAAATAGCATTATCAAACCAAAATACCTGAAATTAAATGTGATATATTACCTATAATTGTGGTCTATATTTAATTTCTTTTTGTAGAAAATAAAATTAAAAGAGGGTTAAGAAACCCAACTTATTGTTCTTACCGAATTTGTTCGTATAACTGCATCAAACGATTTTGAACTGCTTCGCTTCTGTATTCTGGCAAAAGAATTGGTGCATATTGTTTTTCTTTTATGTTAAGTTTGTCTAGTTCTGTTACTGTTTTTCTTACGTGATTTAGAGTTAACTTTCCTTTTACGGTTTTCTTCTTGAATTCTTTTGCTGCTGTTATTCCCACTCTTTTACCGAAAACATTGATTTCTAACAGTGAGTTCCCCATAAGGCGATTCTTACCATGAACTCCTCCTGAAATCTCTCCAGCAGCAAGAAGTCCTTTGACAGACGTGTAACACTTATCATCGTGTACAACACCCCCATTTTGGTAGTGAAGCGTTGGAAAAATAAGAATTGGGTCTTTAGTAATATCAATGTCGAATCTTTGGAACATTCGATACATTGCACTTAAATCTCTTTGAATGGTTCCTTCACCTCTGATTTCATCTATAAGTGGGCTATCAAGCCACACTCCTCGCATTCCTGAAGGTGTTTCTACATAGTTATCTGTTGAACTACAACAACGAATTACAGCTGAAGATTCGACATCTCTAGGTTCAAGAGGATAACAAACTTGTTCCCCATTAAAGCCAATTACTTGTCCTCCTAAGCTACGTACTTTTTCAGTTACTAGTAATCCAACTATCTGTTCAGGAAAAGCAGCTCCTGTCGGGTGAAATTGTGTGCTATCAAGATGTTTGAGATGAGCACCTGCTCGATATGCCATTAATACTCCATCCATTGTTGCACCATAATGGTTAGTTGTTGGAAATCCTGCAACATGTAATCTACCGAATCCTCCAGTTGTCAAAATAGTAATTTTCGCCCTTACAACAAAATATTGCTTCGTTTCTAGATGATATAATAATGCCCCTGTTATTTTACCACTCTCATCTGTTAAAAGTTCGACAGCAGGCATAAATTCTAGTACAGGAATAGATAAATTATTGAATTCATCTCTCAAAGTCCTAAAGATTTCCATACCTGTATAATCCTTTGCAGCATGCATTCTGTTGCGCGATGTTCCACCACCAGGAATTTCAGCAAAAGTACCATCTTCATTTAGATCATACATGATTCCGATGTCTTTATGCCATTTGATTATTGCAGGAGCATCTTCTGTTAAGGCTCTTGCAAGCTCAGGTTTATTCGTGAAGTGACCTCCTCCAATTACATCCAAGTAGTGTATTAGTGGTGAGTCTTCAGGTCGATCTGCAGCTTGTATACCTCCTTGAGCCATAATTGTATTACAATCTCCATGTCGAAGTTTAGTAGCAACAAGTATTTGATCAACTGGAACTCCAGAGTAATGAGCCCACATAGCTGCTGATGTTCCAGCTCCCCCTGCACCTATGATAAGTACCCCTACATCATAATCAACTTTTGATAAATCGATATCATCTGGGTTGATCATTGGATAAGAATTAAGAATAGTTGAAACTTCTGCGGGTACTAAATCACCTTTGTTGGGACCCCAATTAATAGTACTTTTAGTTTCAGCTTTGTAATCAGGATGGAAATTCTTCAATACTTCATCTCTTTCCTCTAAAGTCATATCTGCTTTTACTTCATTTATTCTTTTAGAGCGAGTTTTGTTTACATTTTCTATGCTTTCACGCATACTTTCAGGATATCCTCTAACTAACTTCATGATACATCACTTCTTTACCTGATCAATGAAATCTCTTGACTTGTACCTTTTTACTAGATCGTCGTGTGACATGGACAACAATTCATTGAAACCCTTGTCATATACGCCATCTTCAATCTCTTTTACTCTTTCATAGAGAGATTCAGGGGAGTGTTGCAGATATTTACCATATAATCTGCGAGCGAGTTGTGCTACGTGATGTTGAGGTATCTCAGCAGGACACCTGATAACACACAGACCACAACTCACACAGTCAAAGCTTGTTTCTGCTACTTTTTCGATTTGTCCTTGAAGTGCATATTGAACATAATCCATTACAGCTATGTCTTGAGGACAAACTTTACTACATGCGTTACAGCTTAAACAACGTGCTACTTCTGGGTAATAACGAAGTATACTATCAGCTGATGGGGTAAGTTTCTCAATATCGTACTTAGCTTTTGTAGCAGGAACAAAAGGTAATTGAGTGAGATACATGCCATCCTCTACCATTGTTTGACAGGCTAAAGCAGTATAAATTCTATAGTCACCTTCTTTTCTATATACTGTAGCACATGCACCACAGAAACCTGCTCGACATCCTGCTCCTCTAGTAAGTTTGTATCCTGCATATTCTATGGCTTTCATTATTGTTAATGCAGCAGGAACCTCTTTCGCTTCTCCCATAATGTATATTCTTATTGTTGGGGAGGTTTCCTCCTTTGGTTTTGCGTTCGCTTTAGCTTTTGACATTTTTTAACCCTCTATATTAGTTTTAATTTTTTTAATAATTTCTCTGGATTAATATGATGTTCTTCAAAATGATTAATATTAATTGGTTCTCCCATTGCTATTGCCATTAATTGTGTAAAATAAAATATAGGGAGCAATTCATCATCTTGACCTTGTTTTTCCATTGATTTTTGCTGAGCATCTAAATTGTAGGCACACAATGGACATGCAACAACAACTGCATTTGCACCACTTTTTTTTGCTGATTGTATTATTTTCTGTACTTGAGTGTTGACTATATCTTCTTGGTCTACAATATGGTATGAACCACAACAATATTTGAAGAGTGGAGAGAAAATAATCTCAGCTCCAAGAGATTCGGAAAGATCTTCAAGAACGGCTGGCATCTCTTCATCATCAATTTTTGCTTCATCTGGATGTAGCAACATGCAACCGTAATAACAAAAAACCTTTAACCCTTCAAGTGGTTTTTTAACAATTTCTTCTATTTTTTCATATCCAACGCTATCTCTGAGAATTTCAAGAAAATGTTTTACTTCCATATCATTCTGGTATTCTTCTTCATCGACTTCAAGTTGGAAGTTGATTGGTTCAAGTTTACTCTCATCATTTTTGATATCTTTGTTAACAACTTTTAATGTAGAATTACACATTGAACAAAGAGTAACAACCTCTTTAGGAGAATTTTCTAGCATTTCAACATGTTTTGATGATCTTGATAGAATTCTTGTAGGCGCTATCCTTTTCATTAGATTATCTGAGGCCAACGTATGCACTGTTCCACAGCAGTTCCAATTAGGCATCTCAACTAATTCTGCATCCAATTGTTTAGAGACTGCTAAGGCTGATTTCTCAAAGCCTTTGGCGTTTGTCTTTAAATTACAACCTGGGAAATATGAATATTGAACCATTTATCTCTTCACCCTGTCTTTTTACGAAAATTGCTTACTAAAGCAATATTTGGGAGTTTTTCTAAGGATTCTTTTGGAAGATCAGCTATTCGCACCTTCTCTGGATTTTCTCTGAGACTTATCTCTCGAACAGCTTCCATAAGGGCAGCTACATCAATTTCTCTGGGACAACGGACAGTACAAGTAAAGCAACTGGCACAAATCCAATGGGTATTAGCATCCAATATTCTCTCCTTTTGTCCTAGCTGAATGAGATGAATGAACTGATTTACAGATTTATCCATTTTATGACTGAAAGCACAGCCAGCAGAACATTTACCGCATTGATAACAGCTATAAACGTTTTGACCAGAAATCTCCTCGACTTTTGCGATGAAGTCTTTCTCTTTCTGTCCAATTTTTATATATTCATAAGACATTTGCGTTATCTCCTTAACCTTTATTCTCCTCCTAATGCACTTATCAGTGCAAGGATTTGACTATCTGTATAGCCAAGTTGGTTAATAGCTCCATTCAAACATGCTGCTGCACAGCTTCCACAGCCTTTACAAAGAGCTTCATTTACATAAGCTATTTTAGTAGAATGTCCGTATTGATCCATTACTTGTATCTCTATGGCGCTATATGGACATGCTTCAGCACACATTCCACAACCTCGACATAATGAGTCATCAACTATAGCAACTGTAGCTTCTATCTCTAGTTCATCTTGTGATAATATGCCACACGCTTTTGACGCAGCCCCACTTGCTTGTGAAACTGTGTCAGGAATGTCTTTTGGACCAGTAGCTGTTCCTGCAATAAATATACCTGCAATAGCTGTGTCTACAGGTTTTAATTTTGGATGAGCTTCTCTTATGAAACCATTTATATCAACTGCTAGGTTCATCAAACTGGCCATTTCTTTAGTTCCTTCACTAGGTGTTATACCAGTAGCTAAAACTACCATGTCTGCATGGAGTTCTATTGTTTCACCTGAGAGAGTATCAACTCCCTTTATCAATATTTGATCCCCATCTTCTAAAACTTCAGAGACTTTTCCTCTTATATAGATCACTTTATCTTCTTCAGCAGCTCTCTGGTAGAATTCTTCATAGTCTTTTCCTGCAGTTCTGATATCAATATAGAAGTTTATAGCAGTTCCATTATGTACAACGTGTTTATATTGCAACGCATGTTTTGTTGAATACATACAACAAATCTTCGAACAATATGGAAGATGTTTAGAGGGATCACGTGATCCAGTACAGTGAATAAACACAACTGTTTCAGGGATTTTTCCATCAGATGGTCGTAAAATTTTACCTTCCGTTGGTCCACTAGCCGATACTATTCTTTCATAATCTAGACCAGAGATTACGTCATGAATTGTTCCATATCCGTACTCACCAATATTTTCAATTGGATAGGGCGCATAACCTGTAGCTACTACAATTGCTCCAAATTCTTCCTCTATTATTTCAGGTTGCATATCAAAATCTATTGCCTCAGGTCCGCATACTTCTTTGCATTTTGTGCAAATCAACGGATCGATTCCTAAACAATCATCAGGATCAATAATAAAAGAAGCTGGTATTGCTTGTGGATACGAGATGTAAATTGCTTTTCTGGGTGAAAAACCTTGGTTGTATTCATCATGAGCTATGACAGGACAAACAGGCAAACAATCACCACAGAGAGTGCATTTGTCCTCTATAACATAACGTGGATTTCTCTTGATTTTTACTTTAAAATTCCCTACATAACCGTCAACTGCTACTACTTCACTTAATGAAAGTAACTTAATGTTAGGATGACGATTCACTTCAACCATTTTGGGACTTAATATACATTGTGAGCAATCTAGAGTTGGAAATGTCTTATCAAGCTGAGACATTTTTCCTCCAATAGATGATGTTTTTTCAACTAGTGTAGTTTTATATCCCATAGTAGCTATATCTAAAGCTGCTTGAATACCAGCAATTCCTCCTCCTATAACTAGAGCTTTGTGTATTACACCTACTTTTTTCCTTTCTAAGGGTTTCATTAAAGCAGAACGATACACTGCTCCTGCCAAAAGTGACATAGATTTTTCTGTGCCCTTATCTTTATCAGAATTAACCCATGAAACATGTTCTCTAATATTAACAATCTCTAGAACATAGGGGTTTAACCCTTTATCTTCTAAGACAGATCTAAACGTTGCTTCATGCATTCGTGGAGAACATGCTGCTACAACTATTTTATCCAAATCGTATTCGTCTATATCGTTCTTAATTAGTTCTTGTCCAGGATCTGAACACATATATTTGTAAACTCGACTAACAGCAACATTTGGCAAATCTTTTGCCTCTTCTACAATCTTTTCAACATCAACAGTACTTGCAATATTACTGCCACACTCGCAAACATAAACACCTATTTTCATGTTTTTCTCACACCTCTACATATCTCCTGCAAGATCTTTTAGTTGATCATATGAAAAAACTGGACCATCTTTGCAGACATATAGATTACCAATATTACACCTACCGCAGATTCCAATTCCACACTTCATTCTCATTTCTAAAGTTGTATATATTTGATTTTCTTTAAAACCTAGTTCTAACAGATTTTGAATAACAAATTTAATCATAATTGGAGGACCACAAGTAATTGCAATAGAATTCTCTGGTGAAGGTTTAAGTCTTTGTAAATTCGTAGGAACGAACCCTACAAAATGATCCCATCCTTTTTCCTCTACATCTATAGAAAGATGAACATTAACATCTTGCTGTTTTTGCATCTCGTCAAATTTTTCTTTAAAACAAATATCTTGTGATGTTCGAGCACCATAGATTACCTCTAAATTGCCATAATCATTTCTATTGTCTAAACAATAATTTATCAAGGAACGAAGAGGAGCTTGACCTATTCCACCCCCTATAAAGAGTAGGTTCTTTTTCTTCCAACCATCTATATCAAAATGATTACCATAGGGACCTCTTGCTCCTACTGTATCTCCTACACTCATTTCATGCAAAGCATCTGTAACTTTACCTAGTTTCATCACACTTACTTCAATATATCCTTTTTCAGTAGGAGATGAGGAAATAGCAAACATACTCTCTCCTATCCCAAATAGACTTATCATAATGGTTTGACCAGGGAAGAAGTTGAAATTTTCTTTAATCTCTTCATCTTGAAACTCAATTTTAAATGTCTTAATTGCTCTGTTTCCACTAACTTCTTCTTTAATGCCTATTACAGTAGCTAACATTGGTTGATATGGGTTTTCTGTCATATTTTTACCTCCTTAACTTTAGCAATTACGTCGATGATATCTATATTAACAGGGCAATAGTCGATACATCTTCCACAACCAGTGCATGCGAAAATTTTGTCGTTTTTTGGAAAGTAACTAAATTTGTGATAAATCCTGTTTCTTACTCTGTTCATCCTTGCTGGTCTTGGGTTGTGACCTGATGCATGCATAGTGTATTCTGGGTACATACACGAATCCCATACACGAATTCTGGCACCTTCTTTTAGAGTCGCTTCATCTTGCATATCAAAACAATGACAAGTAGGGCATAAAAATGTACAAATTCCACATCCTACACATCTCATCGCTGTTTTTTGCCAGAGTTCATGATCAAACATTTTCTCTAACTTTTCTACGACTCCCTCTGTATTCATATGACGTGTAATGGCATCTATTGAGTCCTGTTCTACTTTTTTCCTTACTTCTACGTCTTCTTCAGAAGTTTTTGAAAAAAGATTACTTAGGTTTTCAATTAGTTCTTTCCCTTTTTCTGTAACAATGTCAATAAAGTACTTTTCACCAATATCTGTGAATAGAATATCGACATTTTTCATAGAAGCAGGACTATCATCAAATGATGTACAAAAACAATTTACATCCGGTTTATTACAACTTAAACCTATTAATGTACTTCTATTTCTTTTCTTAGTATAAAATGGATCTTTGTAATCTCCTTCCTTTTTCCCTTCGAAAACAGGATCTAATATGCTATAACCTCTAGCATCACAAGGTCTTATTCCAAAAATAACTCTTTTTGCGTCATCAGTTTTTAGTGTGTTTACTTTGACTTCTTTACCTTTACTAAAAGTGAAGAGTGTTTCCGTTTGCTGGAAAATTAGTGATTTTGGAGATATTCTAGAGAGTAAATAATCGAGGTTGATTTCTTGTGAATTACTTATTTGCTTAAATGAAGTAAATCCATTCTCTTCTATAGGTCCAAACAAAGCATATTTTGATGCTATTTCTGTAAGCATTTTAGGTAATTTTTCCTTAGACAATACAAGATTTTCCATTTTATCACCTTATAGAATAAAATCCTCAGGATCATCGGGTTTGAACATCCCGAATAATGGTTTTTCTTCCTCATCTAATCCTGAAGTGTAGTCAAACATCTTCTTTACTTCTCTCTCGATTTTCTTGTTGAGTTCCATTAAAGGAATATTTACTGGACACACTCTTTCACATTCTCCGCAGCTTACACATCTCCCTGCAAGATGGTATGCTCTCATTATATTCCAAGCTGTATTTTCTGATAGATTCACTGATCGTCTAATCCATTGCGGATTTAATGTATCAGCCATACATTCCTTACAATAGCATAGAGGACATGCTTCTCTGCAAGCATAACAGCGTATGCATCTCTCAAAGTGCTCTTTCCAGTATTCCCATTTATCTTCTGTTGGTTCTTCATCCAACTCGTTTATTTTACTAAATTCCTCTACTTCTGTAATTTCCACTTTCTCTCCCAATAGAACATCATAAAGTGGGGGGTTGGGAAATTCACAGCTTTTACAAACATCAGATAGTAATTCGTTTTTGGGAACTTTGTGGGTTTTTCCGTCTATATTTATGATGTATTCACTATTATCATTTTCAATTACATCAATAAGATCAGTTTGATTTGGGAACATTTTTTCAATCTTTTTCGGTTCGATAACACCTTTGCAAGGTATTCCAATTAAAACTAAATCTTCTCTTTTCAATCCCTTTTCTTGAATAATTTGTACAACTGCTCTTGAATCACAGCCTTTTACAACCACACCTATTTTTCTTTTATCTTCTTCTTCTCCTCTTTTCAGCGGTAACTTTTCTTCTAAAATAGTATAAACAGCTAAATTTTTTGAACATACAGGAGAATAAATGAATTCTTCTGCATCTTCGGGAGTATAAGCAAAAGCTGGCATTATTTGAAATCCATATGTTCCTTTTTTATAACCTACAACATATCTGACATCTTCTCTAGAAACAATTTTTTTCGTGATTTCGATAAGATATTTCTGATCTACCATATATTTTCCCTCCTTATCTTTTTCATAGGCCCTATTTTCTTGATGTCTTTTGTAATTTCTTCCACTACTTCTGCAAATTTTCTCCCTTCTGCTGCTGATACCCAGGTCATTCTGACCCTCTCAGGTTCAATACCAATGTACTCTAATAATTTCTTTATTACAGCTATTCTTCTTCTTGCCAAGTAATTACCTCGACTGTAATGGCAGTCACCTGGATGACATCCACCTATTAATACACCGTCAGCTCCTTGCTGAAGCGCATTCACTACATACATTGGATTTATTCTCCCCGAACACATTACTTTTATTATTTTTACATTTGGTGGATATTGAATTCTACTTGTTCCAGCTAGGTCTGCTCCAGCATAAGAACACCAGTTACACAAAAAACCAATGATGTTTGGTTCAAATTCTTCCATTTTCTTTTCCTTCATTCTTGTTTGTATTCTTTCCCTTTTTGAAAAGCAATGAGATTCTTTTCCACATATTTAGCTTTGATTTTTTCTTTCATCACTTGTGTTAAGGCTTCTTCAGAGACTATTCCTTCTGTATTCGCACAAACAAAACCTAACATGGCAATATTGGCAAAGAGTCTACTACCAAGCGTTTCAGCAATTTTTGTAGCTGGGATTTTGAAAATTTTCTTAGCTTTATTAGCTTGATCATCTAGAGTGACTAAATCTTCTTCTACAAAAAGAATACCACCTTTCTTTAGTTTTGGTATGTACTTTTGATAAGCTTCTTCTGATAGAACAACAAAATAATCTAATTCTGTTGCTTTTGGATAATCAATTTCCACAGTATCAATTACAACATCTGTACTGCTTGCTCCTCCTCTGCTCTCAGGACCATAACTTTGGGTCATAACGGAATTTTTTCCTTCTTCATATAATGAAATAGCCTCTCCTAATAGTCTCCCTAGTAGTCCTATTCCTTGACCACCAAAACCCGCAAAACGTATTTCTATTCTACCCATTTTTATCAACTCTTTTTATCAGAAGCTTGACTTATTCGTTGTATCGCTAACAAATTGTCTGTTAGAGTAGGTTTATCTTCGATATCAACAAATTTCCCAACTATTAAAGGTCCATTTTTTTCGATTTTAGTTTCCTTAGGGTCTGCATCGTGTTTGAGAACAGTATGATCTGCAAAATGTTGTAGTATTTTTTTACCTTCAGCTAGTTGATTTCGTCGACCAAAAGTAGTTGGACAACTACCCAAGACTTCAACAAAAGAAAATCCTTTCTTTTTGAAAGCTTCAACAAAAGAGTCTTTTATTCTTCTCACATCTAGTGCAGTCCATCTAGCAACATACACTGCTCCACAAGTTATAGCTAAATGTGGGAGATTGAATGATTCCTCATTGAAACCATAAGGAGCTGTAGTTTGAAATTGTCCCATATATGATGTTGGTCCTACTTGTCCTCCTGTCATCCCGTAGTTGAAATTATTTACACATATTACTGTTATATCTGCATTTCTTCTAGCAGCGTGAATGAAGTGATTTCCTCCTATTGCAAACAAATCCCCATCACCAGAGATAACTATAACCTTACGTTCAGGGTCAGTAATACTCAAACCTATTGCGAATGGAATTGATCTCCCATGAGTCGTGTGAAAACTGTCATAATTTAGGTATCCAGAAATCCTTCCTGTACATCCAATACCAGATACAACAGAAACTTTTTTTAGATCAAAACCCACTTCATTTATAGCTTCAATTATAACGTTAGTAATTGAGCCTAAACTGCATCCTGGGCAGAAAATATGTGGGATTCTACCCTCTCTTAGATATCCATCTAGAGGATGTTCATGTGATTCTATTAGTTCTCTATCTTCTTCTGCCATTATACACACTTCTCAATTTCACTTAGGATTTCTTGTGGGTTATGCATTGCCCCTCCCATTTTGAGTAAACCTTTAACATTGGTTTTGCCATGGACTGCTCTCTCAACTTCTCTTGTTATTTGTCCATAGTTAATTTCAGGAACAAGTATTGTTTTAACTTGATTAGCTAATGCTTCAATTCTTTCATCTGGGAATGGCCAAATCGTTACTAGTCGTAGTAATCCAGCTTTGATTCCTTTCTCTCTTGCTCTATTCACTGCTCCTTTTGCTGCTCTTGCAACAGAACCAAATGAAAGTATAGCTATTTCTGCATCATCGAGCAAGTATTCTTCCAAAATAATGATTTTATCCTTGTTCTTCCTGATTTTGTCATTAATTCTTCTTACTAACTTTTCTTGAGTTTCAACATCAAGTACAGGGTATCCTCTCTCATCATGAGTCAATCCTGTAACCATAATCCTGTATCCATCTCCTGCGATAGCCATACGAGGAACTAG
>JAUVXQ010000035.1 GCA_030603505.1 Candidatus Heimdallarchaeota archaeon
TGGTTTGAAGCTAATCCCGGATTGTTCATAAGACTTGCTAACAATCCATTTCAAGATTTAGCTGTAAAAGCAAACACTCCAATTCCTTTAGTTAGCGTTGCCTTAGACAACAATCAAAAAAAACCAGATATAAAGAGCTTCACATTGAAGGAATTCGAGCATTTGATAATTACTCTTTCAGAGAACAAAAACGCTTTCATTCTATACTTGCCTTTTATCTCTGAACACCTCTCAAAGATTCCTTTGAACTCACAAGATTTCATTATTAATAGTATAGCAATCTCACAAAAAATCGATCTGGCAAGATTAACAAATATAGTGAATATTATTCTAGATGAAAATAGAAAGAAAACTTAAGGTTTTCTAGTGAATAACCTGTATTTCTCATCTTGATTAGTTAGTTCCTTCATTATTCTTGCAATGATTAGTTTTCTTGGATCTGATACTTTTGTTCTAGAAGCTATATCTTCAAAAGAAGTGAAGTTAACTTTTGTTCTTTCCGCAATCAGATTTTCAAGATGTGTAGTACCTATACCTGGTAATAATTTGAAAGAATGCATTCTAGAAGTAACTAGGGATGCTTTGTTGAACCAATTAACGAATCTAAATTCTTGTTTGTTGACAATTTCAATTATACATTCTTCTAGGATTCTCTCTGATGAAGATGCTAAATCGTTAAAACCTATTCGTCTCTTGATTCGATTAATGACTTTTCTATTATCTTTCCCTATCCCGATTCTAACTAAAGGTTGGATATTTACTCCTCTTCTTGGAGTTAACTCTAGTAAAGTAAACCAAATTTCACCAATAGCTTGAACAACAGCTTCTCTCTGGGAAAACGGATTAGGATCTGTGGGGCTTCCTTCTGATAAAAAGGCTAATGTCCAAGCATATTCTTCGTATTTTCTTTGCTTGTCCATACTACCTCCTCCATCAGACCTATTATAGTTTGCTCGATAGTTGTCTTGTTTCTTTCCGTAGCTGGAAGAGCGGTCTCTATTTCTTGAGTTTCTATCGGACATTTGAACCCACTACTAATCTATACTTTAGTTATTATGTATTATTTTACACATATAGTTATTTAATCATTTTACTTTTATTGTTTTCTTTGATTCTATATTGATATATTTTACTTTAAAGAGTTTCCAATTTAAAGAGTTCTTTTTAAAACAGCTAAAAATTGATGAGAAAAATTCTCCTAGTAATAGTCTTTAATCCTATGTGACTTCTGAGTTTCATTCTCTAAGCAAATCAAGCATTTTTTCAACCTCTTCTGTAGAATAAACCCGTGATGCATCTTGAATAAATACTCGGAGTTCATCCAAAATTTCAGGCATGAAATTCACAATGCTAATTGCGATTTGTTCTGTTAACTCAAATTCAGTCATTAATTTCTTAATCAAAGTTTTTGCTTGCTTACTAGTAATTTTTGATGAACGCTGTGCATGCTCTAAAGCTATTCGTTGTAAGTAATTTAACTCTCCTGCTTTCTTTCTTTTATTGAATATGGATACAACTTCAGGAAATGAAACGGGTTTTTTATCTAATGTTTCTTTAGGCATTTAGCTCACACCAATAAATAGTGATTATAATATTTAATATTCTAATAAATCTATTTGGCAATATAAACATGCTCTGGTCTTGCAATGATTTGTTTAATAGCATTACCATCTTTGATCTTGATAACATAGCATCTTCCACGAACTTCAGAAATTACTCCAAACTTTCCATGATATCTTCTATGTGGCATGCCTTTTTGAATCGCAGGATCAATTTTTACAACTACTTTATCTCCCACTTTGTACTTTATTAGTAATCTACCTAAAGGTTGCATTCCTTTCTCTCGTGGGGTTTTTTTGAATAATCTTCTAGTACTGTGTCTGTATCCTTTGGAGTTAGGCATTATTCATCACTTCTATGTTATTATTGTTGTCTGGCTAAGATTGCATTTAAAAATCTTATTTTGGACACGAAATGAAACATTGACCCCCATTTAAAAATCTTTACTTTAACTTGTTTCAATTAATTCAGAATATAAAATGTAAAAAGAAAAAATAAGTGGGAAAAAATCCCCTTACTTATTCATGATTCGAACTATGTCTTTAGCTACATCCAAAGTTGAAGAGCTACCCCCTAAATCGTAGGTTCTAACCTTCCCTTCCTTTAGATTTATTTTAATAGCATCTTCTAATTGTTTAGCCATCTCAGTTTCACCAAGCCAATCAAACATTAACATTGTTGAAAGAATAGCTGCAATAGGATTGACTTTATATTGACCGGCGTATTTTGGAGCACTACCATGTGTTGGCTCAAAAAGGGCAAATGAATCTGAAGTTGAAGCGGATGCTGCAAAACCCAAACCACCAACAAGTTGTGCAGTGAGATCTGATACAATATCACCAAACATATTAGTAGTTACAATTATTCCGTAGTTTTGAGGATTTTTAATTAGTTGCATGCACATAGCATCTATATTTTGTTTCCATACCTCAATATCAGGATAATCTTTTGCTACTTCATCAGCAACTCTAAGAAACATCCCATCTGTAGCTCGAATAACATTTGCTTTGTGAACTAGTGTTACTGTTGGATAGTTGTTCTTTTTAGCATATTCAAATCCCTTTTTGACAATTCTTCTACAACCTTCTTCAGTAAACACCCTGCAGGACACAGTTGTCTTTTTTTGGTCGAATTTTTTGAATACTTTAACATCTTGTAATTCTGTAGTGTCATAAAATTCTATTCCAGCATAAAGTCCTTCTGTATTTTCTCTGAAAACCACTAAATCTAAATCATCACGATAATTTAACGGATTTCCTTCATATGCTTTACAAGGACGCATGTTACTGTACAGATTAAAAATTTGTCGTAATCTAACTATGGGTGATCTATATCCAGAAACATTTGGTTTAGAAGTTATTGCCCCAAATAAAGCGGCATCTGTTTCCTTCAACATTTCAACTGTTCGTTCTGGTAAAGCATCACCTTCTTTTTCCCAGAAGACCCATCCAATATCACCAGGGATAAATTCTGCATTGAAGTCTGTACCTTCATCTATTACAATTTTAGCTGCTTCTAAGACATCATTTCCTATCCCATCGCCAGGCATAAATGCAATTTTATATTTCTTAGTCATTTTAGACATACCTCAGTTATGAATCCGCTAATACATGTAAACCGAAACAAAAAGTAATAGTCCTTGTTTTTTATCTATTTCGGTGTGCTCTAAATTATACCTTATGAAATTTCAGCCTAATCATCTTCAGATAGCAATTTAAGGCATACATTTTAACTTAGTTTTCAAAAATGAAAGCAGAAAACACAAACGATTTATTCACTAATTAATAATTCTCATAATTAATTAACTCACTGTTTAAAATTCCGGGAGATTCTATAAGATAGCTTGAAATAACCAAACATATTATTATATTGTAGAACACAGAAATTTCGTAATAATTACGTGATTTACATTAATGCTACCTTAAGATAAATATAAAATCTAAATGGGTATATTATACAGTGGAGGAAACCAAGTGTCGGAAGTAGAAAAGCCAACCAATGAAGATGAATGGGATACAGACACAGAAATTTACGTATATAGAATAACTGAAGGACTTCAAAGACTGAATAGTATAGGTTCAGTACAGTTCATACAAATCGATTTACCTCCTCTACCACTTCCTATCATAGAAGAATACACAAAACTTTTCGATACTGCGATTGAAGACGGTTTATATGTTAATCAAACCATAGTTTTGGAACAGATGGATACTGGTGATTCATTTATGCGAGTTTTAAACGCAATCAGAAAAATGTATCACGTTGCAAAATCTATCACGATCCAGGAAATACAAGTTGTAATAAATATTGATTATAAAGGAGAAAGCATGGACATAATTTTAACTTATGATCCAGCAAAACATGACATTAGTTTGGTTTCTGTTAGTCAAAAAGAAGATTTCTTCAAAATCTTGGAGTATGTGCGATTTTTCTGGTTGAAGTCTAGACCAAGAATTTAAGATTATACTCTTTCTTTTTTCCTATTTTTGTGAATAGTTTTTATTTGTACATTAACATAGTTTTAATTATCACTTTAGATGAATTTAGGAAAATAAATAAATAAATGGGATTTGTTTTGACAGAAAAAGAATTATCAAAAAATAATGCTTTTAAAATTAAAATTAATTTATCTGAAAATATCCCATTTACCCTCTCCATTCCACGTGATGAGAATGTATTACAGATTAATAAGGGAGTTATGCAAGGAGAGGTTGATATTGAAAGTTTGAAATTGGAGCTTTCACAGAAATTTTCAATTAATATAAACTCGATTGATTTTCGAATAAATAAAACAAATGATGTTGTTGTTGAATTCAGTTCTGAATTGAAATTAGATCAAGAAACAATCATCAATGTTTTACAACAAACAATTTCTCAAGAGCTACCGCATACCTTGCGCAATAAAGATACAAAGAAACCTTTGATCTATATAACAAATGACTTGTTTGGGATTCCATTAATTGGTTCAATCTATTTTGGTGTGATCGACAGAGGTACAAATTTATTACAAATTCGTCCCATCACTGGTTGCCCATTAAATTGTCCTTTTTGCTCTGTGGATGAAGGGCCAATCTCTAAAACAAAATTAAGAGATTACATTGTTGATACAGATTATTTGGTCAAAACCTATAACTCCATTGTAGCAGAAAAAAAACTGAAAGAAGCTGAAGCACACTTAGATGGTCAAGGAGAACCAATGGCTTATCCATATCTGCCTGAACTGGTTCAAAAATTACAAGAAAATGAGAATACAAAAATTGTTTCAATACAAACAAATGGGTGGTACTTGACAGAACAATTGATAGATGAATTAGCTGAAGTGAATCTAACAAGAATTAACCTTTCAATCAATGCACTAAGCTCTTCCCTAAGTAAAAAACTATCAGGAAAAGGTGATTATAGAATAGATAAAATGCTTGAATTAGCTGAATATATTGCTAATTCAAAAATTTCTCTTCTCTTAGCTCCTCTTTGGATTCCAGGTATAAACGATCAAGATATTGAAGAAATCGTTCAGTTCTCATTAAAAGTAAATTCAAATGAAACAAAGCATCCAACACTTGGTATTCAGAATTATCTGACTCATGATGTTGGGAGAAACATGAAAGGAATTCCACAGAAGAAATTTGCGGAGTTTAACCAACAATTAAGGAAAATTGAGAAGAAATTTGGTGCAAAAAATTTGGTATTAAAACCTTATATGTTTAATACTTACAAAACAGAAATGATCCCGAATCCGATGAAAATAAACGAGATTGTTACTGCTGAAGTTGTATTATTAGGTAGACAAATGGGAGAGGTTATTGTGAAAGCTAAAAATCGATTAATACATGTTTCTGATGTAACTCATCTCTCTCTTGGTAAGAAAATAAAAGTTCGAATTACAAGAAATCGGCACAACATATTTTTTGCAGAATCAGTTTAACATATTTATATTATAGGAAATCGTAGTAGAGCAATTCTTCCCCCAAACTTATCAACTTGCTTTCCTGCTTGGTGGTTCTCACTCATTATTATGATTTTTCCTCCAGCATTTTGTATATCTTTAAGCAACTTGTCTAATTGTTTTCTTTTAGACTTATCACGTAATCTTAATTGGTTATCAACAATTAGTATAGTTTCAACTGCTCCAAACTCAATTGCTTTGAGAATTGCATCAGAGCCATAAGCAACAGTCCCAGTGTTCTTACCAAGTCTTGACATTATTTCCTCAAGATAAACAGCATCTGAGCTCGCTTGCTCTTCTTCGATTATTCTGCCAAGAATATTTTTACTTATGATCTCTCCTATTGCGCTTGGTCCTCCACAGCTAGCAGTTTCAACAATTATTTTTTCAAGTGGGATTTTTGTTAGGTTTTTTCTTTCCTTTAAACGTCTAAAATAATTATCTTTAGTAAAACCCGGACCAGCTAAAACCATTGCAGATGCATCTGAAAACTTGTTGGTGAAAGCATCCTCTAAAGCAAAAGTTACTTTGTCAAAGAATTTATGGATATACTCCATTCGAATTTTTTCTTTACTTCCAGTTTTCTTAGGTATTCTTTCCCTGAAATGAGCAATTATAGTGCTAGAAAAAGCACTGACTGCTGCTAATGTAGCTTCACTATCATCAATTGCAACTATCAAAACTTTTGCGCTAGTAGACTTCTCAACTGCTTTCTCAATACGATCCTTCTCAATTTTTGACCAAGATTCTTTAATGATTGTTATTAATGTTCCAGTTTCAATATTTATTGTATGATAAGAACCAAAAGAAATTAGGTCTTCAGGACCAGCAATTATTTTTCCTTTAACTCGTAATCTATTAGCAAATTCATGGAAACTGACATCTTCAGCTACCAATGTTAAAATCATTGGTACTCTTTCACCTTTATCTGCTCGTCCTTCATCGTCAACTTGTCTTATTCTTCTATAAGTTCGAGCTTTTACTTGATCGTTTGGGATAATTACATTATAAAGAACATATAAATCATCAATGGTTTCTGGTACTAAAGAAACGTACCCTTTATCATATCTACGAGATTTAATGTTCAATAAAAACTACCTTCTATAATCAGCTATTAACTTGAACGTTATGTTGAATATAAATAACTATCCTTTCTTGGATTTGTAAAAATAATTATTGTAAAGACTCCATTAGAAATTAACTAAGATATCTTCAACACGACTAGAGAAATCCTTCATAAGCCGATAACGTAATGTGGATCGAGTTGTTTCTTCCTTAATTAGAATGACAATAGAATTACCTGTATTTGTCCTGAAAACTAAGAAGAATCCTTGTTCTCCCTCAAGCATTATGCCAATTGGATCACCTATACCATAATGATTTGTGGTCATTTTTACCAAAGAGAGAAACTCACGAACATATGAACTTGTAAATTCAGTGTCTAACTCAGCGGAAGTCCATTTCAGCACAAGTAAACCCGATGGTTCAATAACAATTATTGATTCCACACCGGGATTTAAAGCATGTAAAACATTGCATTCTTTTTCAAAGCGAGTGTCGATAGATTGACTCAAGATTAATTCCTCAATTTCCTTTGTTAATCTTATTGTATATTCTTTTTTAGAATTCTACAATTAAATAAAAGGTTTACACTATATTTACTTTACCATCTCAACATTTAACCACATACTTTCGTTGAAAAAAACAAAATGCAATAAAGAAAAGAAATAAGAAATAAAAAATGAAATTATATCTTTGAATATAACTAGTAGGATCCCAAGAAACCTATGCACTCAAGTATTTCTCTATTTTATCCACAGCCAGGGCATGAACTGCAACTACTGCACATTGACATGCTTTTTACATACTCTTCATAGCAGTCCTTATGAACGGTCAAGGTTTTGTTGTCTGTCGTATAGACTTCCAAGGTATTATCACTATCGCCAATATCTTTGTTACATAACATACAAGTCATTGTAAATCACTACATAATGTCTAATTGAACGAATCTAAAAACTTCTCGTTTATAAATTAAAGCAAAACTTGGTTAAAAGTAAATAAAACAAAGAAAGCATAGATTCAGTAAAATTGGTGCCTGACTGATATCCAAGGATTTGTGGACTCAGTCAGGGAGATGTCCCCATAAATATTAGTATTCCATTCTTTTCCCAAAAGTTTCGACGGTTGATTTGTATTAATGTTTAAGATTATGGTGAGTTAGTCCACAATCTTTAGAATAATAAACGATTTTCTGTAGAGAATTTATAACTTGTTGTGAGAGGTTGTTCTTTCGAAAAACGTTTTCTAAGACCTTCTTTTTTGTTTTAATTAACTATACACCCTTCTTTTCTATTTGATAATTTCATAAAAATCTTAAATAATAACCAAATTAGCACATATATTAGAAAAATGGGTTATTTTGTTATTCCCGTTTTTTTCGGAAAAATCATTTTTTTCCTGAAAAAAGAGATAAAAAAGTGGCTAAAATTATGGAATCTTATTTCGGAGATTTAACTCAACTTGAAAATGAGTTGTATGAGAAAGTCAAACTAATAAAAAAACACCTTCATGAAACAAAGTATAATCCAATAAGAGTTGAACCTGGAATTGGATTTGATTTAGATATTGAAAGTAAATGGAGTAAATTTGTTGGAGAAACCTTATTTATCAATCAAAAATTGCTGCAAGAATTACATTATAGAAATGCGATCTTTTGGCGGGAAGCTTTTCTATTATTTGCACCAAAGCAAATGAGAGATACATGGTGGGTAAGATTAATAGCTAATGCTTATCCTCTTTCAGTTAAGTTAACAAGTATTGAACATGAACAATGGGAAAATCTATGGAGAGAAACATCTTCTGATTTTCTGGATTATATCCAAAATTGTAAAAAACTCATTTCTTCTGCTGGTTCACATGGACTTATAGAAGTTCTTAAGCAAGGATTGTATCAAACATTATATCAACATGAAGAATCGAGAACAAGAAGTTTGAGAAGTAATCCTGTCAATGATTTAGATCCAAATGAACTGGAAATTATTTTATCAAATGTTTTCTTGAAATCTGTAAATATTTCTGAAAAAGCTGTAAACATAATGAATGTTGCATTAATAAAACAAACTTCTAAAACTAAAGAACTTGAGAAGAATCTTCCTTTTCATCACAGCACAATAGCTAAAACAGTAAAGAAACTATTAGATATGAATATTCTACAGCATTATTATTTTGTGAATTATCGCGCATTAGGATTATCACAATATATAGTACTTTTGATTTGTACAAAAAAACAAAGAGCTTATTATAAAACACCTATCAAAAATCCATTTCTATATTCTCATAAATATAATTGTCTAAACACATGTGTTATCAATCAACATTATGTAGGACCAAAAACAAAAGAATACTATAATCTATTGATTAATTATTGCCAAAAATTAGAAAAGAAAAATCATATTGTTGATTTTTTTGTTTTTGAATTATATCCATTATTCAGAAGTTATTGGCTAAAATATTTCAATACAAAAACAAAATCATTGGATTTTAATTTGAATGACGTAGCAATTGAAAGCGACTTATTTGATAGTGATTCTTTTGAGGTAAATAGAAATCAAGCAAAAACATTAGAAAACATAATCGTTTCGACAAGAATTAGGGAAAGTCAACAAGAAAATATAGATATCTTAGATCTAAAAATTCTAAACCAATTTATATTTGGAATTTACAATCGACGAATCATTCAGAAAAATATTAAGAAGGATATGAATAAAATATCTCAACGCATAAAGAAACTATTTGCTAATAATCTTATTTTTGAGAATATTCAAGTTGTCTTACCAAGAAGCGATGGAGAGCTGTCAGCTTTTGTAGAAATTAATCCTAATAAAAAAAGTAAAAATCATAGGTATTTACAAGAGCGACTAATAAAATTCAGTTATTATCTACCACATGTTTATTGTGGAGAAATCAAAGGTACTTTCAATGGTTTATTGTTATTATCAAAGCTTCCTTCTTCAATTACTATGGAACTAGCGGATTTACTTAATGGGCTTTTGCCAGATAGCATTAATACTCAAATTATTGTGGGAAAACCTAAGATACAGAAGAAAAGAGATAAAATAAATGAGAATAGATGGAATAATGGTCATTGGATTGTTTCTGAAGAAGATTTTGAAATATGAAAAAACACTAATCCCTTTTATCTTTAGGTAGGTATTCAATTGTTTTTCCGGTAATTATTGTACCTTCTTCAATTTCATTTGATACTGGATCTCCACATTTTTCAGGACACCCACGTTC
>JAUVXQ010000026.1 GCA_030603505.1 Candidatus Heimdallarchaeota archaeon
GACATATCTTATCTTTTTGTTGAAAATACTTTGAGACTGTTCAGACCAGCTTCCACCTATGAATGATTGGTATACCGCACTTACTGCTTTCCCAAAGGTGGATTCACCTGGATATTCAATATTGGGACCCGTTGTAGCTACTACTATTCCTTCATGCTCTCCCGAAAAAGCTTCAACTAAAGTTTCAATCCAATCTTCCTTTGCAATACAGTCAGAATCAGTAAAAATAATGATTTCTCCTTGAGCTTGTGGAATTCCAACATTACAAGCAGTTGCTCTTGAACCTCCATTCTCAAACAAAATCTTACAGCCAAACTCTTCAGCTATTTTAACAGTTTCATCTTTTGAATGTCCATCAATGATGATAATTTCATCTGGCTTTTTTGTTTGATTTTGAATAGATATAAGGCATTCTTTCAATGTTTCTGCGTTATTGTAGGTTGGAATGAGAATAGATATCATTGTTAAGTATCACTCTTTGAAATTATTATATCTTCTTCAAGCAAAAAATGTTTCCTCTTATAGCCACCAGTTTCATACATAACTTGTTGATATTCATGGATGGTTTTGGGGTTATTTCTGAGCATTTGAACCACTATTTCCTTTATCTGGTGTCTCAACTCTTCTGTACCCAATTGTTCTGTTAAAGGACAATACCATGTTAACCATCTCACAGAATATTCGTTTTCATTTTTTTTCTTTAATTTGAGAAAAACCGGAAAAAATTTACAATCTAAGGGTCGATGATTATATATAGAGCACAATCCTTTCTTTGTTAGAAAATAACAGTCTTTTGTATCACCTTTTTTGCTGACTACAAAAATGGGCTTTTTGTGCGTACCAATATTTAATATCCAATCTTCATCAACAGTTTTTTCTTTAATTATCTTAACATCCTCTGAGGTTAAGCCTGGAGGAGTACTTCTACAACACTTGCTGCCGCAATTAGTTCTACATATTTCAATGCTTGATTGTTTTATCATTTCACACTACTTCCTGACAGAACTAGCTAAATTGAAAGGCTTCATTAACCATTGTTTCTAAATTATCTGCTGATTTGATAATTCTTAATAAACCAGATTCTTGTAATTCATAAACAGCTGGTCGAGGATATCCAAATTGCTCACTCATTGAAAGGGTGTATGCACCACAACTTAAAATTACAAGAATATCTCCTTCCTCAATTTTGAAATCTACTGATTCGTTGGATAAAACGTCAACAGGAAGGCATAAAGGCCCACCTATACGGCAATATTGTCCTTTTCCTTTATCTAGCAGTGGAAGAACACCATAATTGGTATACCGCATAGGAATTAGAGCATTGGCACCAATGTCTGTGAATGCCCATTTTCTCCCCCAAGTTTTTTTTGTTCTCAACACTTTAGTTATCGCGATAAAACTGTCTCCAACAAAATAACGCCCAAGTTCAAAGATTATTAATTTGTTGTCAATGTTAGAAATTGTATCAGTTATTTGGGATCCTAATTTCTCTAAACTAAACCCATCAGATTCTAATTCAGAGCGTGAAGATAAACCTCCACCTAAATTGATTTCTTTAATTAGAATTCTGTGATTTTGTTCTAGTTCTTTGATATAATCATCTAGAAATCTTAATAGCTCCTCATAAAAACTGTGAGACGCAATATTGGTTCCCACATGGACATGAACTCCTAAAGGTTCTAAGAATGGGCTTTCGCTAGCATATCTGTAAAGTTTTACTGCACGCGCAAAATCTATTCCCAGCTTACTGTTCTTTTTAATTAACATTCTTTTTTCTGTTTCTTTACTTAAATTGGGGTGGATTCTGACTGTAATTTGTTGGATCTTATCACTTTTTTCTGATATTTTTTCTATCTGTTTTAATTCATTAATAGAATCAACATTTACTCTATCAATTCCTAAGTCAGACGATAATTTTAATTCTTCCTCAGTTTTAGCAGGTCCATTGAAGATAATGTCTTTAGCTGTAAACCCGCATTTCTCAGCAAGTTTTAATTCAAACATGGACATAACTTCAACACCCATCCCAACATTTTTAGCTACTGATAGCACTCTACCAAGGTAATTGGCTTTTACTGCATATGAAATCATTAAATTCGGTATATTCTTTGATAAAGACTCTTTAAGATGAGCATAACTATCTTCAAAATATTTAGGTAAGAAAACAAAGAAAGGCGTCCTTATATTCTTAATACTGCTCTCTATAGATACTCCATTAGCATAAAGAACATTGTTTTGGTATGATAAATATGAATATTTCTTCACTAAATTTTTCATTACTTTCTACCTAAACAAACCTTACTGAGTTTTTAATATATGACAATTGTGTTCATCTGCTTAATTAGTTTGTTTATTTCCAGTAATTTATTTCAAAATAGCATAAAATTTCCTATTTAAATAGTAGTTCATCGTTCTAGCCACTAGATTTTTGAATGAAATTTCTTTTAGTATATTATGGACAGACAACAAATTCAACTTCAACTGTCCGAAGTTCAAGATAAAGTACTTTTAAGTGAGGGTGTACGAGGATTACTCAAATTTATAGCTGTTATTGATCGCTTCCCAAATTCGGGGATACGAAGAATATCACGAGAAACAGGTTTTCCTGTTCCTATTTGTGTCGCAATAAGAAATGAGTTCGTGAAGAACGGTTGGTGTAAGAAAGGTAACGGAACTGCTGTGACTCCTGAAGGAAAAGATGTTATTCTGTTTTTCAGCTCGCAGAATACAAGTTTTAGATGTAGAAACTGCGAAGAATATGGTGTATTTTTTCCCTTAAAGAACTATGAAAAAGAGTTAGAATTGATTAAGAAGTTCACCCAATTAAGAGGACAACCAGATACAAAAATAGATCAGTCTTTCGCTACATCTCGAACTAGTCTGTATAGGGCACTCTATATGATTCATAATTATGATCTGTTTTCAGGTGATTATGCTTTAGTAGGTGATAGTGATTTAACAAGTATTGCAATCTCTCAATTTATCCCAAGATCCTCGAGAATAACGGTATTTGATATTGACTCTAAACTTGAAAATATTATTAACACTGCAAACAAGGAACTTTCAAACAAAATTGAGTTTGTAAAACACGATTTGCGCCAACCTATACTAGAATCTTATCATGGAAAGTTTACGTGCATACATACAGATCCACCTTATACCAAGCAAGGATGTCGATTATTTATATCAAGAAGTATAGATTTGATTAACAAAAAAACAAGTGGAGCAATATACTTGTCTTTTGGGAATAAACCACCAGTTGAAATGAAACAAATACACGAAGATCTTCTAAAAATGGGTTGTGTAATGACTAATATTCTCCCTAATTTCAACAAATACATTGGTGCTCAAAAACTAGGAGGTGTTTCTACCCTTTATAGATTACAAGTTGTTTCTTCAGCAATCCCTATCATAGATGGTAGATACGAAGGTATACTTTACACAGGCGAAGTCAACCCCATTATTAGAACATACAAATGTCAAAATTGCAATAGAACAACAACTGTTGGAATTAAAGAAGAGTTCCCAACAATTGAAGAACTTAAGAATAAGGGATGTCCCAAGTGTAAGATGAGCTCTTTTACAAAGATTAGTGAAAAAAAGAGGGAAGAATTTTAAAACCATTAGAAGCTATTATTGTTATAATGAGGATATTTGAGACCATCCACCCAATAATGGGAGTGGGTAATTCTTATTTAATTTTACGTGAATCTGAATGTGTTTTAATAGATACAGGATACTCCCGAAGTGCAAAGAAAATAATTGATGCCGTGAAATCATTTGCTTCTGATAAACCTCTTGCAACAATAATAGTAACCCATGCACATCTTGACCATATTAGAGGATTAGAAACACTGAGTATCCTATTTGGAGCAGAAGTAATTGTTCATAAAAATGAAGGCAATTTTATAATGAAATTAGAAAAATTTCCTCGCGCACAAGGATTTTTACCAAATATTTTTGCAAAATTAACTGAGTTAATGTCTCCTCCCCCCTATCCTATTGATCGTGTGGTAACAAATGGAGAAGTAATACATGGACTGAAAATTATACATGTCCCTGGGCACACTCCAGGTTCAATAGCTTTGTTAGACAGTGTGACTGGTGTATTGTTCTCAGGTGATGCAATTACAACTAATAATAAAGGCTCTAAGATCTTACCACCCCACAGACTGTTTTGCATTGATATTGAAGAAGCTAGGAAATCCGCATTACAGTTAATAAATGACACTCAACCTAGTGCAATATTACCCGGACATGGAAAGCCAATTTTGGATCCAGAGATGCACATGTTGGTATATAAAACTAAGTTTGGTGGATGATTTAGTGTCCAAAAAATCATTCGTAACATTCCTGATTCTAAGTGAGATTCTTGCACTATTTCTAATTCTATTTTTTAATATTGGAATGTTTGGTTTTGATGCTTACATCCATCTTCAATACTGTAGCGCGATTTTAGAGAACAAACATATTTTAGAACTAAGTATAGCAAAGAGTTATTTTGATTTCGTCGGCTTCCACATCTTTATTTCTGCTATCGCTTCTTTAACGAGTATCACTGTATCTGCTATTTATAAATTTGCAAGTGTAATCGTACCTATATTGGTTTTTAATCTAACAATAATCGCATTTATTCGTCATGTTGAAAAGAAAAGGAAAGGTTACATTTCAAATGGTATTAATTTACAATACTTGTCACTTGTTCTCTTGTTTCCTTCTTTGATAGGAATTCAGATGTTTTTTGGTCGACCAAACTCTCTTGGTATAGCATTTTTTAGTCTTTGTCTCTATCTTTATCTATGTAAAACAAAAAGTTTCAAATCTCAATTATTGGCAGGATTATTAGTTATTGTCACTGTAAAAATTCATCATTTATCTGCTATATTCTTACTACCTGTTATATTCTTTACAAGTATATTTTTAGCAAGTAATTACAAAACTATATTGTCTTTAATCTACACTTTTCCAGCGGTTATAGTCGTAAATACAATTCTTAATTCAAGGGAGTTTAGTATTGTTAACTTTTACTTATCAAAAAATGAAAATTATGTCGTTTTTTATAATATTTTTATCTCAAATCTTGCTGTTTTTCTGATTGTGTGGTTAGCATTAACTTTGTTAGGATATATCGCCCGTTCAAGATATCAAGAAAAGATTGTTAACTTCTTAGCAAAACGTAAATTTAGTCGAAAATTCTTTATTTTATTAATTGGAAGTGTAACAATATTAGAAGTTGTGGGGTTATATCTTTACACAACTCAACTTTCATCGTGGTATATCAGTGTTGAATTAACAATCTTATTTATTTTAAGTGGAATAGCTTTGTTGCCCTCGAATAAAGTAAGGAATTCTCTTTTTACTTTAGGGTTCATTTTTTATGGCTTAACCGTTGTGTTCTCCCTTGTTTTCAGTTCTACACAGCACGAGCTTTCATGGATTGCTCCAAGAACTTTTATTTTCGCGGTTATTTTCTTTAGTATTTTATCATACGTATCTATTTCAGACCTTCTTATTTTTTTGAAAAAAAAGTGGGTAGTATTATTTATACCAATTCTTCTTTTCAATGTGTATGTAAGTTTTTCTTATATGGGTAGCCATTACATTCCAGAATATAATCTGAATAATAGTCATGAGAATTTAACTTTCGCTTACTGGATTGAAGCAAACACTAACACTTCTACTTTTGCAGCTAGCATCCCTTTTTCTATAGCGAAATTTATTGATGGTGTTGATATTTATAGATTACAAGTATTGCTAGATATACATTCCACCATCTCACAGAATACTATTAGGTTAACATCTTCGTATCTAACGTATATTACAATTGGAACAACAATGGATCAATGGTTGGGTCCACCTTTACGTCTTTCTTCAGAAAATATAACCTATTACATAAATACATTATATTATAACCAACCAACTTTCCACTGTATACTTAGTAATGGGAAAAACTGCCTCATGTACAATTGGTGATTATTTATGAGCCCCCTACGTATCGTTCAAGTGACACCTTTTTTTGGTTACAGACAATATGGTGGAACAGAGCGTTTTGTTATGAATTTGTCTGAAGAACTAGCTGATAGAGGACATCACATCGATGTTTTTTCCACAAAACATTCAACAGAAATCCCTTATCAAGAATATTATAAGAACTTAACAATTCATAGATTTTACAGCCCAGTAAATGTTTTTGGTATAAATCCTGCTTGTATAATGTTACATAAATTATTGAAAGTTAAGGAAATTGATGTTTTTCATGTTCATTCTTATATCTATTTTACAAGCATTCAAGCCGCATTAGCGAAACTATTCAAGAGGATTCCCATTCTTTTGCATATCCATGGTGGGGTTGGACGTCCACCCTATAAGACGAGCACGTTGCGTCATTTTGCTAAGTTATTATATGATCAGACTTTTGGTAGTTTTGTATTACATCAATCAGATATTATTGCCTCAGTAAGTTCTTACGATGCTGAAATATTAAAAAATTCTGCTCCTAAGAAAAGTGATGGTATTTTCATTATTAATAATGCCATTAATGTAGAAAATTTTCCCGAAGTAACTCCAAGTGTACAAGGTGATTTTGTTGTATCATATATAGGAGATCTTGAACCTTGGAAGGGCGTTGTATATTATGCCCGTGTGATTAAAGAAGTGTTGAAGAAAAACAAAAAAGTAGTTTTTTGGTTTATTGGAAACGGTTCTCTGTCCTCATCGCTTCAAGATTTCTTCAAAGGGCAACAAAGGGTAAGATTCTTTGGCACTGTTGACCACAAAACTATACCTTCATTATTATCAAAGACTAATTTACTTGTTCACCCCAGTTACTGGGAAGGTTCTCCAACAACAATTATTGAAGCTATGTCTATGGGTATTCCTATCATTGGGTCAAAAATTGGAGATATTCCCCGTCTTCTTAAATATGGTAAAGCTGGAACTTTATTTGCTGCAGGTAATGAAATACAACTAAGAGAAAAAATAGAGGAAGCAATTACAGATTATGATGAAATACTTTCTACTGCTCAAAAATATCGAAGAGGGTTTAGAGAGGACTTTTCACTCAAAGTTGTTACTGATAAAATCGAAAAACTCTATTATAAACTTAGCACCAAAGAGAACTAAAAATGGCAAATGGAGCAAATAAATAGACATTGGACTCCAACATATTTTTAAATAAGCATATATCAAATCTATCTGGAGTGTGGTTAAGTGGTCTTGTCGAGGGCTTGCGAAATGCTCGTACAATAGCAAATTTGACTTATCTAATCATGCTATTGAAGATCACAACATTCGTAAATATTTGCAACGTTTTTTTACTTCATACGATACTATTAGATTTATTTCTTCTACCAAAATGTTGAGATATCTAAAATTTTTTAGACATGTTCAAAATAATGCCAAGTCAGTGTTGTCTAAAGGAAAAAAACAGCGTTCAAATAAAAAAGTAAGGTTTTATAGTGAGGTAATAAAAAGTGAGTGAAAAATGGGTAATAACAGCTGCATGGCCATATGTAAACACAGTACCACATCTAGGTACTATGTTACAATTGTTGAGCGGAGATGTTATTACTAGATACCACAAATTAAGAAAACATGAAGTATTATATGTGAGTGGTAGTGATATACACGGTACTCCTATTGTAGTGGCAGCTGAAGCTGAAGGAATAACCCCAAAGGAACTTGCATTAAAATACCATAAGATAATTTTACAATTATTAAAAGACTGGAATATCGAGTTTGACAGATATACAACTACTGGTAATGAAACACACATTACTTTTGTACAAGAATTTCATAAAAAAATACATGAAAACGAGTATTTTAATCTAAGAGAAACTGAGCAATATTTTTGTGAATACTGCAAAAAATTCCTTCCAGATCGTTTTGTAGAAGGCACTTGCCCAACATGTGGTGAAGAAGGGGCAAGAGGAGATCAATGCACCAATCATGAATGTGGAGTAATACTTAAACCAGTTGACTTGATTAATCCATACTGCTCAACATGTACCAATACTCCCATCCTAAGAAAAACAGAACATTGGTATTTTGACTTACCCGCATTTTCAGAAGAACTCAGAAGATTTATTGAGGAGAATCCTCATATCCCCTCTTTTGCAAAAAAGAAAGTTTTGAGCATGATTGATAAAGGGTTAAAAGAACGACCTATTTCAAGAGATATGCAGTGGGGGATACCAATTACTCCTATCTTTGGCGGGGAATTCAAGAAAAAAGTCATGTATGTTTGGTTTGAAAATGTTTTAGGATATATTAGCACAGTCAAGTTAATAGCCAAAGAACAAGGAAAAACCGATTTGTTTGAAAATTTCTGGTTAAATAAGAATACCAAAACCGTTTTCTGTATTGGAAAAGATAATATTATTTTTCATGCTTTATTATTCCCTGCAATGTTAATGGCGACAAAAGATTCATATCCGCTGCCACATGCAGTAGCAACAACAAATTTCCTAATGTTTAAAGAAGGCCCATTTTCGAAGTCAAAAGGAATCGGAATATGGGGAGATGAAGCCATTGAAATTGAAAAAGCTGATTATTGGCGTTATTATCTTATTTCAACTAGGCCAGAGATGAAAGATACATATTTTGATTGGAGAGAGTTTGGTAATGCTATTAATGTTGATTTGAATGATGTTATCGGTAATTTCATTCATCGAACAGTTACATTCATCTCTCAACACTTTGGTGGAAAGATTCCTGAAAGAGGAAAGCTAGGAGATGAAGAAGAAAAATTACTTTCAGAAATTGAGAAAAGTGTTCAAGATTATAAGAATGCAATGGATTCTTTCAAACTAAAGGAGGCAGCTAACGCAACCTTAGTTTTAGCAAGAAAAGGAAATTTGTATCTCTCAACTACACAACCCTGGCATTTAATAAAAAAAGATAAAGCGAAAGCTGGACAAGTATTGAATATATCTGCAAAAATTGCTGAGACCGTTTCATTGCTTTTGTGGCCTATTGTTCCTAGTGCAAGTGAAAAATTGTGGGATGTTATTGGATTTAAGGGCATTCCACCTGATACAGGGATTGATTATCTAGATGTAAATTTAACTAATGAAGGTCAAGAAGTAAAAAAAAGCCAACCTATATTCCGAAAAGTGAAAGTAAAAGAAGTGGTAGAAAAATTGGCAGAACTAAGAGGAAGAAGCAAAAGGAGAAAATAAAAATGGAAGATAAAAGAAAGGTAAAACAAGAAAGAATAAGCTTCAATGAATTTCAAAAGATGAAATTAAAAGTCGCCACAATTAAACATGCTGAAGAAATAGAAAAAAGCAAGAATTTGATTAAATTAATAGTAGATCTTGGAACAGAAGAAAGACAAATACTAGCTGGAATCAAACAATATTACAAAGCTGAAGATCTAATAGGAAGACAGATTGTTGTTATTGTAAACCTAGAACCTGCGACATTAATGGGAGAAAAATCTGATGGTATGTTAATGGCTGCGGATATTGATGGAGAGCCCATACTACTTCAAGCAGAAAGAGAAGTACCGCCTGGTACACCAATTAAGTAGATTCAATAATTAGGTGTATTATACCTTAACATTTTTTCTCTTTCCTTCCTTTCTTATTTTTCTGAAAATGTATTCCTTTGTTTATCGCTACTTTTTCTACTTAAAACAAGTAAAATCGTATTTTCGTAGGTTTCAAAAGCCCAAAGACTACACCTAGATGATAGCTAAAGTAAGTTTGATATGTTCGCAGAGTATTACATTAGCTCATAATTAGAAACACAGAAAATAATTAGGTGATAAATGATGAAACTAGTAACAGTTCATCTTCCAAGTGAATTCCTCCATGATCTTGATGAATTAGTAAGACAAAAAAGATATCCCAATAGAAGCGAATGTATTCGTGTAGCGATTAGAGACTTGCTTAAAGAAGAAGCATGGACAAAAAGGGCCGCGATCTAATCATAAATAAGGGCTAGTAATGCACGCAATTTCTACTATAAATGAATTTGGAACGCTCTGATGAATTTTTCAGGTAGAGATAAGTGTGCTCCTTCCCCTTTTGTTTTTCTTTTCCTGATAGATTCTAGTAAGTCATCAATTGATTCAATTCCTTTAGGGCAAACTGTGTATGCCATCCCTACATCTTGAATCCTATGAGAATCACTTCCACCTGTTTCTGGTAAATTTTTTCTTCTGGCGAAGTTTTTTGCTCTATTATTGAAACATTGAAGCCAACATGAACCATTTTGTATCTCTACAAAAATTTTTTCTAATTTAAAGATTCTTTTACCTATTCCCTTCCTAGTAATATCAAAAGGGTGCGGTACTATCGCTTCTCCCCCAAATTCTTGTATGGTTTCAATTGTTTCTTCAATTGAGAGCCTTTTTGGAATGGTTTTTTTAATACCTAAACCAATAATGTGACCTTTATTAGTGGAAACCTCAATACCTGGTATTATTAGTAAATCGGTTTCTATTCTAACTTTATGATGAAAATCTGTAGTGTTGTGATCAGTTATAGCTAAACCTGATAAACCGCGTCTTTCAGCTTCCTTAATTATACTCTTTGGGTTACTTTTACAATCTCTGGAGTAGTGACTGTGAACGTGCAAATCAAAAAAATCTTTTTCTTCCTTTCTCCAGTTTTCCATTCTTCCCCTTCTCTCCCTATTCGCTACTCTTGTTTTCTTGTTTTTCTTGTTCAAATACTATTCTTTCCAACTCATTCAAATCTGAAATTGAAGCTAGATCTTCTTCACTGTCTGCTGAAATCCACATTTTTTGTTTATTCTCTTTCAATTCTCTCATTTTACGCTCTATGAAACCATAAACTTTGGTGTGTTTTGAACCATTAATTAATTGAATTATTGCGTCTCTAACTATATGCATTTTTTGGAATTCCCCGATTATACTAATAGTATTCCCAAAAATTGATAAGAAAACACCTGTTGATTGTTCAATAGTATTTCTTGTTCGTCCTTTTTGTCCAATAACTCTAGATCTTACTTCTTGAAGGGCACTTGGTTTGGTACCTATTATATCTCTAATTTGGATTAATTCAAAACCGAAATCTGATCGCATTATCTTATAGACTTTATGCGGACTAAAGCCTCTTCCTATAGCTTTAACCATATCTCTTGCTTTCCATAAAGCAATAGGATCATCAATTTCATCTTCCATTACGACTAGTACATTACCATTATCGCTGTTGACAATCAATTTGCATCCAGTTAGCTCTTCTAGACGTTTCTTTGTAGAACCCTTGGGTCCAATAAGGACAGCTACTCGTTCCATTGGTAGTCTAACTAGAAACTCACTGGTCATTATATCACCGATCGATTTCGTATAATTCTAATTTGGGGTTAGGTTGGACTCCCGTTATTTGTTCAAAAAGGTCACTATTGTTAAGAGTTTTTACACCCAATGATGAGAAGTATCTATTGATATTGCTAACATCACGATATAAGAAAACTGCTGCTTGAGGATGATCTAACAAAACGGCTTGAGATACGTCAATTATAATGGGTTTATTGTTGTAATATAAAATATTGTACTCACTTAAATCTGCATGTACCAATTTAGCCTTATTGTACATTAGCGATAGAATGTCCAAGATTTCTGAGTAAACTTTTCCTGGTTTCTTTAAATTCACTTCACGTATGAGTGGGGCGGCATTCTGTTTTTCCCCTATAAAACTCATAATAAGAATATTTTTGTTAACAATTTCTGGTTTAGGAACAGGAATACCAGCATTTAACATTCTTTTTAGATTTTTATATTCCTTTTTTGCCCATGTGTATATGAAAGAATATGTGCCTTTTTTGTATTTTTTAAAACGAGGATCACCTTGAACATAAATCCAGTTTCTTTTAAATTCAGCAGTGGTTGTGCGGTAAATTTTAATCGCAAATTCTTCTTTTTTTGAGCCATATGCGTGATAAACATTAGCTTCTTTGCCAGTAGAAATAACAAAACTGATATCCTTGAAAATTCCTTTATTCATTAGCTTTACCAATACCATACTTGTCTGAAAATCAAATACACTTTCAATGACTTTTAGAGCATTACTATCTTTCTCACGAATCCGCTCTTTGTCAATTTTTCTGTCAATTTTGTTAAGATCCTTATATGACATTGGTGTCTAGGGTCCTCCTTTTTCAATTATTGGTTTATTAGGCTATAGACTACTATTAGGAGAGTAGGAAGTACAACTTTGCTATGCCTTTTCTAATATTTCGTGCTGTTTATAATAAAACTATTGCTTTGGCTGAAAATAAAGAAATATTAAATAGAGATCATAATTGTTTCCATCTATTAAGAAATTTTGTGAAAAATTATTGTCATGCTTGGTAAAAAGGATGTTTGAAGTTAGGAAACAAAATCACCTGGGACATATTTATTAGCAACTAACCACTGTACTTGGTTTTTACGGAAACGATGAACTAGCTCTCCTTTTTCATCAGGTTTCATCCCATATAGCGGCATGATTATAACTAAATCCCCAATACGACACCACATACGTTTTCTATACTTTCCTGGAATGCGAATTTGACGCGTAAATCCATCTATACATTTAACAAGTAATATACTAGCACCAAGAATTTGTAATACAATACCGAAAACTTCTCCTTCCCCTGGCAGCTGAGCTCTTATAGCATCTGAATCTTGAGTTACCCAGTCTGAACTAGCTTTTCTATATCCCCTGCTTTTCGAAGGTTTTTTTCCTTTCTTACCTTTCTTCCCTTTTTTACTCACATGAAATCCTCATTTACTATTCTACTTGATATTTTAAGAACTCGTCCTTAAAATACTTTTGTTCTATTAGGCGGAAATAATGAGTAAATAAAAACTATCTCATATGAGGAAAAACTTTAATGTTTAAACGATTAAACACAACTGCCATGGAATACAAAGATTTGCTTGCAAGAGCAAGGAAACAACTGCCTGAAAAGGTGTTTGAAAAATTCAGATTCGAGATTCCAAATGTTCAATCCGTAATCGAAGGAAACAAAACATTCGTTGTTAATCTCAGAGACATTCTAGAGATCATCAATAGAGATGAAAATCACTTCCTTAAATTTCTAGCGGGAGAACTAGCTACATCAGTAACAGTAGAAGGTCATAGAGCTGTTTTTGCAGGAAAACACGCTAAAGTTACTTTACAAACATTACTTGAGCGTTATACAAAAGAATTTGTTATCTGTAATGAATGCACAAAGCCAGATACAGTTCTTGAGTCACGTGATAGAATATTATGGAAAGTATGTCACGCTTGTGGCGCACAATCCGCAGTAAAACCCTTAAGAAAGTAATATAAAATCCCTTCAAGGTGTTATAATAATGACTTCATTCTTTATGAAAGTACTTAATCAACGTACAGAGCGCTTGATTACAGCATGTGATGAAGAAATAATGAATGTACCCTTGATGTCTCATGATGTTAAAATTTGT
>JAUVXQ010000089.1 GCA_030603505.1 Candidatus Heimdallarchaeota archaeon
AAACGTGCTTGAGAAAGATATTTATTAAATTATGATATTATTCCACAAGGTTGTATTAAGATGTATTATGATATTAATGGTATTAAAATGAATATAGTTTCTTTTGGTTCAGGAGAAGAAACATTCCTTGGAGTTTCAGGTTTTATTGCTAATTGGACCGTGTGGGGGTTTATTTTTGAGATAATGAGTAAAAAATGGAGATGTGTATCTTATAGTCCCCGTGGAAGTGGAGAGAGTCCTGCTCCAATTGAAACATTTTCACTACAAGCGTTAATTGATGATTTATTTGGTGTGATGGATGTTTTAGCGATTAAGAAGTGTTATCTCGGTGGTGAATCTTTAGGTGGTGCTATTGCTCTTTTAGCTGCTCTGCAACAACCTGAGCGATTTAAAGGTCTTGTAATTGTAAATACTTCGGGTCCAAATGTGAGACCACTTAGTGAAGAAATGAAACAGTTTATGGATTTAATTAGGACAGATCAAAAAGCAGCAATAAATACATGTATCGAATCAATTTTCCCTGAACCTGATATTAAACACATTAAAAACAATGCGCTTCATTCTATGCTCCATGCTGATCCAGAAACAACCATCCGTGTACTTAAATTACTTACTGAAGGAGAAACAGATGTCCCTGTTCAGAATATCAAGATACCAACTCTCGTTATTTATGGAGATTTAGATGGGCCATATACAATAGAAAATTGTAAATATCTGGCAAGAACAATACCAAATGCAGAACTGGAAGTGATTAAAGGAGCGGGGCATGTGCCACTAATTACCTATCCTAAAGAAACAGTAGAAGCAATAGAAAGAAGATTTACAATCTAAAAAATTATTCTTTCTTTCCTTGTTCTGTAGTTCATAAGGGCGGTTATTTATCTGAATATTTTCTGCACTCACATTATTGGAGTGTTTTAGTTCTTTAAAAATTATTGTAATTGAATCTTATGTTCTTAAACTAAAAAGTGTTTATTACATGCCTAGCTAATATGAAAACAGCTAGAAAATCTTTGAAAAGTTAGATAATAAAGCTTGACATGAAAGCAATTAAACTTTTTCCAAACTAAAGAGTTTAATTCAAAATATATCTTTATATAGATAGATGGCACATATAATTAGATAATAATGTGTGAGATTCGCATTAAACTGAATATTCCAAAGAATATAGTTGATCAGATAGATTTAGAAAAAGTCAAAAACAATTTAGAAAAGGAAATAATGATTGAGTATACATTTAAAAAACTCCATGGATGTATGAAAGATTTAAATCTTAATAAAATACTTCAAGAGGTTGAAGAAGAATGGGCGATTTGAAGGTTTTTGTCGATTCAAACGTTATTCTTCAGCATTTAGAAGGTAAAATTGATCTTTCAAAAATTCGTAATGATGTAAATATATGTACAAACATTATCATTTTTTCTGAAGTCATGTATGTTTATCTAAAAGCTCTTACAGGAAAGAAGAGTTATGAGTTAAAGAAAGAACCAAAAACAATTCTCAAATATAAGGACGAGATAAATGATTTGTACTTATTCTTTCAAGCTTTCAACAATTTAGTAATAAATAACGAAATCAAAGATTTATCATTTAAATATATTGCTGGTAAGGGAATGCTTCCAAACGATGCTATTATTCTTGCAACCTGTAAATACTATGGAATAAAAAATCTTATTTCTTTTGATTCAGATTTCAGTAAACCATGTAAACAAGAAAAAATTAATCTCACAATCTCACTTAGTAATATTGCTTCTCTGTCTCGTAATATTAATCAAAAAAACCTAAAAGGAAGCTAGACTGAAGTATACTTTCGATTTTAACAAATTTTTCATCTTCCAAGAAGTGTACTATTTCCAAGGATTTGGAATAAAAAGAAAAAAAGGAAATTTTTCACCATTACTTATATTTTTTTCGCAGATAATAAAATGAAGCAGGTACAAGTAAAAAACTAATTAACTCTAAAAAATTTGAGAAAGGATTCTCGTGTGTGAATTCCAAATCTTCGAAATTATCTACTCTCAGTGTTATCTCTTCTCTTTTATACTGGATCAAGCTTCCTTCAACTAGAGTTAGTTCTTTACTTTTCATCAGTACACCTTTGGAATCATATTCAACATAAATGATTAGTGAGAGAGTATAATCATCTGTTATCTCTTTAATCTCTTCATCCTTTTTATCATAGAAAAGATCCACTTTACCATCTTCTATTAAAATAGAGAGTTCTGCTGAGAAGACAAAGTTTTCAGCATTTCGAAGATCTTCTGTGTATCCAGATCCAATGATTCCGCAATATGCGTCTTCTAAATCTTCAGAATCTTTCCATAAATTATAATAGTGATCCACTATGTCAGGATTGATAAAATAATAGCCAATTGGACCAATCCAAGGGAGAGACTCAAAGAGAGAGAAATTATAAACATGAACGAAAATTTCTCCAGAGATTTCAATTAAAGTTATGTTTTCATTATTATATTCAATTACTTGAAATTCACTATGTTCCACATATGAAAAAGAGTTGTTTTCATATCCTTTTATTTTCATCCATTGGTCTATCTTGAAGACAAATTTATACTCTTCATCATAGAGTCGCTCTGCTCTAGTTACTTTATTCGTAGGAAGCATCAGCAATAATAGAAAAGCTATTAATATACAAGTTTGATGCTTTTTCATAATCCCAATCTCCTTTTCTTTAAAATTATACAAACAGATGATATAATAATTAGAGAACAAGACATCAAAAAAATTGAATGCCCACTTCCAGCTCTTTCTGTTGTTAAAGATAATTCTTCAAGATAATAACGATCAACAATAGTACCATTAAATATCTTCTCTTCCTTTAAATAACTTAGAACTCCATTCTTTGTATATGAACATCTAATTGATTTGAAATATTCACCCTCATCATAGAACGGTTCAAGTGACTCTTTGTTAGTAGTGTTGTAACCATATTCATAATTATAATTGGGATCTTTAGCTGAGAAAGTGAAGACTCTATCTTCAGCAGTACACTCTAATACATATTCTCGTGCATTACCATCATCTATCCAATGTGTATAAAAGAAACCAAAATCATCCTTATCTAAGAAATAAGGCTGAGAATAATAATCAGGATAACAAAATGATGGATGATCTTTTGAGATCAGAGTAAAATCTTTAGTGTAAAATGAAGCTGAAGTACCTTGTTTGATACCAATTTTATCTTCTTCAATATACAATATTTCAAAGAAATAACTGCTTTCTACAAATGAATGAAAAGATTCTCCCTCGTAAGTGAAATTTTTTTGCTGAATCCATGAATAATAAAATATATTGCCCGGTCTTATGTTGGCTTGTACATAATGAGTTTGAATAATTATTAAACTTAAAGAAAACAGTAAAATCAAAGATAAAGCTCTTTTCATTATCTCATGTCCTCCATTCTCAGAATTATCCAAAAAGCATATTTAAACATATCCTACTATTTTACATACATGAATTTTGATTACAAAATAGAGTATTTCATGATGAATTTAAAATAGATTTGCAACACATCTTGAATTTACATCAATAAATTTGAAATGAGTATTTCCCCTAAAAGTATATCATCTTCTTATATGACTAGTGATCATATTTCTGTGCAATCATCTTCCCTAACATTTATATTTGCTTTGATTGAATACGCATTTATGAACATCTTCCTTGTCAGACATGGTGAAACAGATTACGGAAAGAAACATTTCACTACAGGACACATCGATATTCCTTTAAATGATACTGGAAGAAAAGAATCGCAAGCTGCAGCTGAATTTCTAAAAAGAAGAAAAATAGTAAAAATTTTCTCTTCAAGTTTGAGTAGAGCAAGTGAAACTGCTAAAATTATTGCATCAGAATTGGATTTACCAATTGTAGAATATGATGAACTTATGGAACATACTTCAGGGAAACTTGATGGTGTATCACTCAAGGTATTCTTTGATAAATTGAAGAGTGTCGGTGATTTTGAAAAGATGGTTCTACAAGCAGGAGGGGAACGTTGGAATGTATTCACAGAACGGGTATGGAATAAGTTTCTTGATATTGTGAATGAAAACGAAGATGATGGTAACATCTTAATTGTGACTCATGGGGGAGTTACCCGTACAATTATTTCTGAAATATTTAAATCTCCTTACCTTAAAGTACTTTCTCAAGGAAATTGTTGTATAAACGTTATTAGTTACGATAAAGAAAAAGAAAGTAAGTTCCGTGTGGAACTTGTTAACTATACATACCGCATGACGTGAATTTTTACAAATTCTTTAGAAGTGCTTAGGCACATCATGGGGACGCCACATACCCTCTTACACTTTCTCATTTCTCTGAAATTCATATTTCTCGGCTTCTAAAACCGCATGTAACATAGTAGTATACAGTAAGGTATCTTATAGTAATCTCGTTCTTCTTGGAAGAAAGGTACCTTTGCAGTAAAATGAAAAAAAGAAGATTAGAAAAAATAAGTGCTATTTTTTCTTGGTTTAATTGACTGGATTTTCTTTTTTCACAGTTCCCTGAAACTGTATAAGTTTGCGCAAAAGCGATTGGTCATCGGAAGTCATAACTTTTCTTCGATATACTAGGAGACCTGTAAAAAACCACTCTTAAATGGAGTTTTGAGCCCTATCAAATCTAGAAAAAGGTTTTAACGTATTAGCGTAAAAGTTTAATCATGACTAATTGGGATTACACAACCGATGTATTAATTGTCGGATCAGGAGGAGGGGGGATGACAGCAGCTCTTGTTGCAAGAAAAGCTGGTTTAGATGTTATTGTTATTGAAAAAACACAGTATTATGGTGGTTCCACTGCTCTCTCTGGAGGAGGTATTTGGGTACCAAATAACTATCTTCTAGAAAAGAATGGAATTAATGATTCATTGGAAAAGGCTAGAACTTACATGGATAATACTGTTGGAGATCGTGTTCCTTCAGAATTCAAAGAAGCTTATTTGGTTAATGCTCCTAAAATGATTGATTGGTTGAGAGAAAATACTAAGCTTAAATTTCTTTTTATTCCAAATTACTCGGATTATCATCCGGAAAGACCTGGTGGAATTCCTAAAGGTCGAGCTTTAGAAGCTAAACCGTTCAATGGTAGAAAACTAAAGAAAGATTTGAAACATCTTAATGCACTACCATATGATGTTCCTCTTGGAATTAGTTTTACTATTACAGAGTATCATAATTTAGGAATGATAATGTCAACTTGGATTGGAAAATGGACTGCTCTTAAAGCGGGGATACGTGCTATCATTGGTTTATTGATCCGCTATAGACTCCTTACTTTAGGGAATGCACTAATTGGTAGGATGAGAAAATCTATGCAAGATAATAACATTCCTCTTTGGCTTAACACCCCCTTTGAAAATCTAATATTGGAAAAAGACAAAGTGGTTGGTGTAATTGCTAAGAAAGAAGGTTCTGAAATCAGAATAAAAGCTGAACGTGGTGTAATTTTTGCAGCTGGAGGTTTTCCACATAACCTAGAAATGAGAGAAAAATATCATCCTAAACCTATAACGACTGAATGGACAACAGCACATTCTGGGAATACTGGCGACGCGATTTTATC
>JAUVXQ010000135.1 GCA_030603505.1 Candidatus Heimdallarchaeota archaeon
ATATACCAGTATATATAAGAAGAGATGACGCAGAACTATTAGAAGCACAGGAAGAAGAAGGAGTTGAAAACAAGAAATACAGAGAGAAAGTTGCTGTAATCTTAGAAAAACTAAAGGATTCACAAGCTGTAGAACCACTCATCCAAGCGCTAATAGATGAAAATTCAGCAGTGTCTAGATATGCTGCTCAAGTCTTAGGGGAGATGGGTACAACACAAGTAGTGGAATCATTAAATGAAGCTTTGAAGGATGAAAATAGTAAAGTGAGATGGTATGTAGTTCAAGTCTTAGGGGAGTTAAAGGATTCTCGATCTGTGGAACCATTAACTGAAACTCTGAAAGATGAACAAACATTTATGAGAAAAAAAGCAGCACAAGTCCTGGGGGAGTTAAGAGATTCACGTGCTGTAGTTCCTTTAATTTCAGCTTTAAAGGATGGAGATGGTCATGTTAGAAGACAGATAGTAGAAGCTTTAAGAAAATTTGGAAAAGAGAAAATCTTGGAACCTCTCATCCATGCTTTGAAAGACGAAAATAGTTTCTTAAGAATAAATGTTATTAAACTCTTAGGAAACCTAGAAGATTCACGAGCTGTGGAACCATTGATTGAAGCATTGAAAGATGAAGAATCGTATGTAATAAAGATGGCAGTAGAAGCATTAGGATTATTGAAAGACTCTAGAGCAGTAGAACCACTCATACAAACATTGAATGATGAAGATAGAGAGGTGAGAGAAGAAGTAGTAAAAGTCTTAGGAAAATTAGGAGACTCTAGAGCAGTAGAATCACTAATAGAAGTCCTAAGAGATGAAGATGGAAAGGTGAGAGAAGAAGTAGTAAAAGCTTTAAGAGAACTGGGAGAAAAAGCCCTTGAACCTTTACTTTATTCTCTAACTTTGAATTATGATTGGGTTCATGTACATGCTGTTTATAATGAACTTGAAGCCACTAAAGATCAGAAATTAATACATAGATTGTATAACCTTAGAAAACATAAAAACAGAGGAATAAGAGAGGTAGCTACTGAAATTTGGGATAAACTAGGTTTTGATAGTCTAAAGGTAGAAACTGAGGATTTTCCTGCTTATTTTGGTTCAATTGATGATAAGTTTACAGAAGAAGAAAGAAAAATACTTCGAGAAGCAGAATCAGTCAAGTATAAGCACGAGTATAGTGAACAAATTAATGTTTTAATAGATTTAGCAACTGAAGAACAATTAGACATGTAGGCAAAATTAAATGCTGCATATTACTTATTAAAAAAATATGTAGAGCAAGGAATAACTTTTGCACTAGTACCTTACATCAAGCTCTCTAGTTACATGGTACCTTGGGATTACCCACACGAACCTGATAATGTCTTGAAGGAAATGTCTGTTAAGTCTATAGAAGATGAAGAACTAGATGAAATATTGAACCTATTATCATCCAAAGAAGAGAATATTGTTACATTATCAATATATGCGTTAGGGAGTATAGGTGATAGAAGGACTGCAAAAGCAGTATTTACAACAGCAAAAGAGAGAGGGGTATATGATGATGAAGTAGGAGGTGAAGGTGTAATTGAAATTGCTGATTTCGTAGGATTTATTATCAAAACGGATGCAGTAGAGGAATTTGTTGAATTTTTCAAACATGATTTTGATTTCTTGACAATGATAATTTGGGGACTGGAAATAGAATGTAGATTCAAAGTAGTTGAAAAAATCATTGAAGCTTTGAAAGAAGAACCCGATTATCTATTAGATGTTCTTAATGAACTAGCGTGTACCTACGAAAGTCCTGAAATATTAAAACGAGCAAAAAAAGATATTTTCAATTTTAAAGAATCTTTAATTGAGGAGAATCTAAAATTAGAGTTTGAATATATTTTAAAATATCTAGAAGGGACTAAGAACGAAAAGGATGAAAGAGAATTTAGTGAGTTGATAAAAAAGAAAATAGAAAAATTTCAAGAATCAAAGATTAATAACAAGAAACAAATCTTAGAGGAACTCTATAGCTATCTTCAAAGTGATAATAACTATGAGATTTATTATGCGTTGTGGAGATTAGAAGAATTAAAATTAAGTGAGAGTATAGATAAAATTCTTCCATTATTAGAACATTGGGATCGCTATATTCGAAGAGATGCTATTGAGATTCTTGGAAAAATAGGTGATAAAAGAGCCAAAGAACCTCTTAGAAATTTACTTGAAAAAGAAACAAGTAGCATTACTAGGGGAAGAATTATGGAAGCTCTTGATAAATTGAAAGATTAGGAACAACAGTTATAAATTATGAAAAAAAATGTTTCTTTCTATGGGATTTGATGAGGAAATAGATTTCAAATCTAATGAATCGCTATATAAATGTGGAATAATTCAATTGGGTGTTTGAGACTTTGTGGTAAGAATTTTTTAAACTTTCAAGTCAAGACTACAAAACGACTTACAAGTACTAAGCCGTATGTTGCTTGCGACTTCATTTAAAGAGGTCGTTTCCTAAAAGTAACTTTTCTTCAAAAACATGTTTTAGAGGATTGAAATCTTAATTTACTGCTTAAGAAATATTAGTTAAAAATTCCTAGTCGAAAGAGATAAACGACCAAACACTTTTTATTTATTTTTCAGTTTTCAAGCATCTAGGAATGTTATATTCCTCTTTTCTTCCTCTGAAGAGTTCAAAGTCGAACAAAACAATAGACAAAAAGACACCCTATTTATAGTATTGATTTAACCCTTTAAAACCCGTATTTTTCATTTTTATAACATTTAATTGTTAGATTCTACTGTATTTTCTTGCACTACTTTTATATTGTACTTTGTCAGCATATACTTTAGTTAAACCAAAATAAATAAAGAAGAAGTGATTTAATGACCAAAAAAAATATGAAAGTGATTATGGGAATTGGTTTGGTATGTTTATGCGCATTTTCTTTTCTACTAATTACAGAACAAACATCTTCTGTTGCGCCACCTTTGTTTATCATGGATTTCTTAACACCAAATACAAATCCTAATAGAATAATGTGGTCTGAATTGATTGCATCTGAGTTACCTCAAATAGGTATAGGGATTGGAATCAATAACTTTACAGGTTGGACTGGAATTATGCAACGCACATGGGATTATCCATTCGTTGATTATGATTATATCCCAACTTATGCTGAAGGCGGTTTTGATGCACTATTTGTGGGATGGTCTGATGGTTTTGATTCTGGACATCCAGTACTATTTGAAACATCGAATATACTTCCTGCAGGAGACAACATATATCAGTACAGCAACCCTATATTCGATGCTTTAGCAACTCAATATTTTGAAGAAACTGATGTAACAACAAGAATAGATCTTTTAGAACAAATGCAAGCTATTATATACGATGATTTACCATCATTACCAATTATCCACAATAAGGCTTTATTTGGCTTTAATGACACCTTAAATGGCATAGATCCTACACTTCTAAAAATGTACAGTCAGCGTTCTGAATATTGGCAGAATGTTGGAAACACAACTCTTACTTTAGCTACGCCTTTTGGAATATATGAACGTAATATTTTCATTACATATGGTGGATATGACCAAACCTGGATGCATAGTGTGTATTATGGTTTATTTGAACGAGCTCCTGTTAGCCATATTTATGAACCAGTAATAGCTTCAAGCTATTCCATAAGTCCAGACAAAATGACTTTTACTGTAGATATCAACCCTAACGCAAAATTCAGCGATGGTAATACTGTTACAGCCCAAGATGTGAAATATACATATCAATTGTATATGACTCCAGAAGTTTATTCTATGTATTACGGTCCCCTTGTTAGCGCGTTCACTGACAATAGTTCAATTACTGTAATTGATTCAGATACTATAGAATTTGTTTTTAATGAACCTAATGCATTTGCGTTTGATATCATGAGTTATGGAATAGTTGAACAAGCTCTTGTAGAAGCATATATTATTGCAAATGGTTACGATTTCTGGTCTTTAGATTCAGCTCTTATGACATCTTGCGGACCATTCACTCTTGCTCCAGCCGATTTTGATATGGGTAATCAAATATTCATTTTGAGAAAGAATCCTTATTGGGTCGATTTAACAGGTTCAGACCCACTTCTAGATGATTTCACAATCATAAATTACCCAGATTACGACGTTG
>JAUVXQ010000114.1 GCA_030603505.1 Candidatus Heimdallarchaeota archaeon
GGAGGTAGCCATTTTCATTATCATACATATCCTTTGTTAGATGGAAATATTGTGGGCAGCTTTCAATGAAAATGTTCTTACCTAGAAGTTCTTTATGTTTATCATTCAAAAGCTCAATTGATGAACCACAGGTGACATGTACAAAATAGAGCCTTCCTTTTAATTCTGCTACAATCCTTGCTATTTTCTCTATCTCTTCTATTTCTGAGACTGCTGGTCTAGAACTTTCATAACTCTCTACTGTATCTTCAACATTTGCACTGAGTATCTCTTTATCATTCTCAGCATGAACTAAAATCAACGTATTTGTCTTACTGGAGTTTATTAAAAACTCTTGAAGTTTCGCATCAGATATTTTACGATTACTTTCGGAATATGCAGTAAATAGTTTAACAGATGGGATCCCATTTTCTCGTGAGATTCTAATTAGTTTATCTACATCATCAACAAAGTTACCAACTGTGGTGTGGAAAGTATAATCAACATAGGATACTTTAGCTTCATCTTGTTTCTTCTTCAGTTTTGCTTTAAATTCATGAATTTTGTTTATTGGTTCTAGAAAATCTATAAAAGTTGTAATTCCACCAAAAGCTGCAGCTTTAGAAGCACTTTCGAAGTCATCACTTGATTTAAATTCACCCAAATCAAGATTGATGTGAACATGTGGGTCGATAAATCCTGGCATTACTAATTTATTGGTACAGCTTACAATTTTCTTGCAAGGGAGTTTTTTTCCAGGAGAGACAATTTCTGCAATGACTTGATCTTTGATATATACATCCAAATCAGTAAAATTTCCATCTTGATAGACTTTACCATTTATTAGCCCTAAATCATACATGAAATTGACATTCCTGATTTGACGATGAACTACTGAATAAATAAAAGTTATCCAATCTTCTTTCATCTATTTGTTAATCCTCAAATTTATGCTTAACTGGAAAAAACAAGAAAGTTTATATCAACCATCTTCCTCTTATAAAGAAGTGTATGTGTACATCACATTCTTTGATGTTAATCTCATTATTGGGGTATAGACTTTTTGGTTCTATTTTAGGAATTCTATAATTTTTTCTACTTGTACCATTTTACCACTACTTACAATTTTTCCATCGATTCTTAGTGCAGGAGTGATCATCACATCAAGGTCAGCAAACTTGTCTATGTCTGTTATGTATTCTATTTCATACTCATTTTCTTTATTGATTAGCTTAACCGCTTGTTGAGTATTTTCTAGCAATCTTTTACATTTCTTGCATCCTGCACCAACAACTTGTATTCTTTTTTTCTCAGCCATTTTTTCACCTCTCGTTTTTTATATCCAACCAATTGGTTCTCCTGTTACAATTAAACCAAAGAGTAATCCTGCTAATATACATAGTACAGCTACCATTGCAACGTAAACCAAATTCTTCTTTAGTCCAATATATTTGTTTACTACTAAAATACTTTGAATAGATAACTCTGGATCAGCTAGTAAATAAGCTAATAATACTCCTCGTGACATACCTAAATTCAGAAACATTTTGGCAATTGGCACTTCCATCAATGTAGGAAAGTAAGCAACAATGCCAAAAGAAACGCCTATACTATTAGCTAAAACTGTATTTTGTCCAACTAAATTCTGTATAAAGGATGGAGGAATAAGTTCTTGAAGAACTCCAGCAATGAAAACACCGATTATAATATAAAGCATTATTTTCTTAACGAAATCCCATGTTTCTAACATCCATTCTTTTCCTTCTTCTCTGCTAAAATTTTTGATAGTATAGATGATAAGAACAATAGTTACAACAAGAGTTAGAGCAGCTTTTAGACCCATATTAGCTAAAGCAATAGGATTAACCCAAGCTGTTATAGCTTCTGAATTTCCTTCAGATTTGAAATAAGAAATCTGGGATGTTCCTGTGAATAATATATAGATTAAACCTAGAAAGAGATTACCTGTTCTATGCTTAAACAATGTATAAGCTATTATTAGCATTATCACACCAACTCCCCAAATAGCTGTCTGGATAAGAGATGAATAGTTTACTCCCCAGCCTTCAAGCATTTCTCCAGTTAAGAAGGCTATTAGAAGACCAATTATAATAACAGCTACAACACTAAACACTCCAAATATTCTATGTATTCTATTCTGATAGGGTGTTTCTTTGTTTAATTGAATACTTGTTTGATTTTCTTCCTCTTTTTCTTTTTGAGTTATCTTCTCATTTTTTTCTTCAGATTGTTTCTCCCCTTTATCTGAACGGTCTTTAAAAATTGCTTCCATCAAGAGACCGATTATAATTGAGAATGTAAGAGCTAATATAGCACGAGCTATTGCTATATCCATCCCTATTAAAACACCAGTATAGGTTATTGCTAAAATATTTACTGCAGGTGCTGAAAATAGAAATGTCATAGCTGGTCCTAATCCTGCTCCTTTCTTCTTTATACCCGCAAATAATGGTAGCACAGTACATGAACAAACAGCTAACAATAACCCACCTATGGCAGCTACTGGATAGGCTACTATTCGTTTTGAGTCCTTTCCAAGATATTTTGTGATTATCTCAGGTGGTATAAAAGCTACCATGGCTCCTGCTATAAAAAATGCTGGTATAAGACACAATAAGACATGGAGAGAAAGGTAATCAGCTAAGGAAATAACTCCACCAAATAATACTCTTGCGAGTTCTTGCCAGAAAGTCATATTATCACTATTTCATATCGAAGAGATTAGATACATATCGATAATTTTCGATATATAAAAACCTTGTGTTATTATTTCTTATACCTATAACAAATAAAATCACTGAAGACGAAATTGTGTTAGGTTTTTGCAGTAGTTCGATCACTTTAGAATGCTTTCAAGCAATTTAAGGAGGGATTCTTTTGTTAACTCCCTCCCTAATGGTACGTTAGCAAGTGTCCATTTTCCTGTTCTCTCCAAGCTTATAATTTTGCTTTCAGATAATAGTTTCAGATGATGAGAAACTGTTGATTGAGAAAAGCCTAATAAATATTCAATTTCACAAGAGCATTTAACTCCTTGCATTATTAACTTCAATATAGATAACCGTGTTTTACTGCCTAATGCCCTAAATATTTTCTGATAAGATTCTAGCTGAGAGTCACTAACACCTACATAAAGGAATTTTTTAAATTCCTCCAGTTTTTTAATTCTTTGTTCAGCATTTTCAGAAAAAATCCCAATTGTATATAACTCACTTAATTTCTCTTTTAATAAATCCTCCTTTTGCTTTGACATTTTCATTCTCTCATTCACTTCTTTCTTATTATGGTTTTTGGATTTTTCCATATAATTTTAGTCATTCACTTTATGTACCTTTCTCCAGCACTCTTTACAAAGCGGTAATCTCATTGGACCACAACATCCTTTAATCACTAGTGTTTTCGACTCACTTTTTGGAATTTTAACCCTGCAACTGTCACATTCCACCAGTTGGTTGTTATTATTTTTCATGCACATCATCTCAATAATTTGTTGCTATTTACCCAACATTGTTTCAATAATCTTGTTTGTACCTGCTTCAACATCCGATTCCTCTATATCGTCAAAAATATCTGGGCTACCACCTTGAAATACTTCAGTGAAAGAACTTTTTTTCATCCCGATATCTTGAGTTAGAACTATGGATCTGTTCACTATACGACCTTGTTTCTCTATTTCTTTTTGAGCACATCGTGAAGGGCATCCATCCACAGCTATTATTCTTTCTGCTTTTTTAGCTTTTTCAATAACCGATTGTATCCCTTGTGATAAAGCACTTAAGCAACCTATGCAAACTTGATCTAACTTTAATTCTTTTACTGCATTAATGCTTGCATAACCAGTTATAATTCCCGTATTTGAAAATCCACCAAAACAAGCAAAAATTATTGTTGAATATGTATTATTTCTAGTTTCATTTTGTTGTTGCACATAAATAAATTAACACCGACATATTTAAAAACTTCGATATGCACTTTGATGGAATATAATAACTATCGATCATAACAAAGCTCATGAAAATAGCAGAGAATAAAACAAAATTTGACTTAGCTATAGTTGATACAGGCGAGGGCAGGAATGACTAAAACAATAAAAGTGTAGAAATAGGAACGAATATCTATATCCTCTGGTAAATTATTGGATTTGGTTCCAGTAAAAACCTAAAATAAATTTAGATTTAGTTTAGTGATTTCATCATTAATCCAATTATTAAACAAATCTCTAAAGTATTCTAAGGATTTTTGAACAGTTGAATAATGTGTAAATTTACCCTTTTTCCAACCTTTAATCAAATTTAGTTTTTCAAGGATTTTAATATGATACGATATATTCGATTGACTTTTTCCTAAGATCGCCTCTAATTCACATACACATCTATCTTTTTCCATTAAGATTCTAAGAATTACAATCCTATCAATATGGGAAACTGCTTCCAGTAATTTTGTTAAATCAGCTAGGTTTGATTCAGTTAGTATTTCTTTTCGGTATAATAATAACTTATTATAATGTGCTCCAGCATCCTCGATATCCTCACATTTTGCTAGTGTTTTGATTAATTCCCGATCTCTTTTATTATATTCCATATTTTTCACTTTCTATGATACGATTTATGAATAATTTGTTATGCATCTACACATCGAAATTTTTTAATATGAAACAAATATTCTTGATACGTAATTAAATGTTCGGTATGTGAAAAGATTTGAGTGACAATGTCAAAACTAGTCAAATTGTGGATGAAACTACAAAGAAGGAAGGACTCGGGTTATTTGAAAAATTATTACCTATTTGGATAGTAATTTGCATGGCAGTAGGTATATTACTTTCAC
>JAUVXQ010000060.1 GCA_030603505.1 Candidatus Heimdallarchaeota archaeon
CGAAGCTAAGAAGGATTTTCTAAAGAATCTAGCTTCATTAAATCAAGCATTCTCTCTAGCTGTACCTCATGAAGAAGCTCTAGCTATAAGAGTTGAAGTGGTTTTCTTCCAAGCGGTAAGAGCAGGAATAGTAAAATCTACAACACCTGAAAAAGAAAGAAAAGAAAAGATAGACTATGCTATAAGACAATTGGTAGAAAAAGCTGTTATCACTGAAGATGTGATAGATATATTGGATATAGTGGGAATAAAGAGACCAGAAATATCAGTTCTATCTGAAGAGTTTCTTGAGGAGATAAGAGGATTGGATTACAAGAATCTAGCAGTAGAAGTAATGAATAAACTCTTACAAGATCAAATAAGAGTTAGGATTAGGAAGAATGTTGTCCAATCCCGTTCCTTTGAAGAGTTATTGAAGAAATCGATTAACAAGTATATTAATAGAACATTGGAATCAGCAGCAATATTGGAAGAATTAATAGAACTTGCTAAAAGAATGCAGAAAGCTTACAGAAAAGGAGAAGAATTAGGATTAAATGATGATGAAGTAGCCTTCTATGATGCTTTGGTAGCAAACGAGAGCGCAGTAAGAGAAATGGAAGATGAAACGCTGAAACAAATAGCAAAGGAATTAGTAGATGAAGTGAGAAAATCAGCTACAATAGATTTTACAGTTAAGAAGAGTGTACAAGCGAAGATGAGGTTGACAATAAGAAGATTACTTAGAAAATACAAATATCCTCCAGATCAAACTCCACATGCTGTGAAACTAATTATGGAACAAGCTGAATTATTTGGTGAAGAATGGGCAACTAGTTAAAAATTTCAATTTCCACCAAGAACTTTTCAGGATCTTTGATCCTTTGTTTACCTGAAAGAGGATAGGGAAGGAGAAGAGCATGAAGAGAAGAAAGAAGAAGTGTTGAGAATATATCAGAAGAAGAATGGTGTATCTATGAAGAAGCGATTATGTTGAGAGAATCTATATCTCATTAAACAGTTTTTACGTTCACAAAGCACCTTATACATCTAAGGAAAAGATCAATAGACTATACATTACATTCTGAAAATTGAGTGATTATAATTCAGAATCAGATTTTTGGATTTTAGTTTAAACTTTTGGGGATACTTTTGTACTGAGAAATAGAATTTTCTTAACATTTTTACAATTTGCTTATCATTATCTTCTCAATGAAGCCTCCTGGATTTCTTCCTTAATAGAATTTTTAACAATTTGGAATATTAGTGAAGTGCTCTCAAGAATATTTTTGTTCGATAATTTGAACTGAACCTTGAAGGTTTAAAAAAACTTCTAAAATTAGATTTTTCATTTATCAAAAGTTTTATTTATGTTTATGCATAAAATAAAATAATTTAATAAATAGGTATGTGGCATGAAAATCTCTTATCTTACCGTAAAGAATTTTAAAAGCTTTAAAGATATTAATATTGCTTTAGATTCTCTTAATGTACTAATAGGTCCTAATGCATCGGGAAAATCAAATTTCGTTGAGATTATACGCTTTATTAAGGATATCAGCAAATATGGTTTTGAAAATGCAGTTTCCATGCAAGGAGGTATTGAATTTCTAAGAAATGTAAAAATTAAATCTTCCAAACCTTTGTGTTTTTCAATTAAATATGAAGATATTGAATCTAGATTCAGGTTTTATAGAGATGCGGATGATATAAAATTAGGTGTATCTTCTTATGAAATGTTGATAAATTTCGAGATTGAATTTTATCAGAGAGGTATAGGTTTTAGAGTAAAAAGAGATGAAATAATAACAAAATTTAGAATTGTTGAAGTTGAAGAAGAAAAATCTGGTATGGTGAAAGAAAAAACGTTTTTAGCAAATGGAGAAATAAAAATATGGAAAGATGGGAAAAAGATAAACCATGAAATAAACATTCCTTCTGACATAAAACTATTTGAAGATGATCAGATTTTTCCATCATTTATTAAAGGACAACAATTCTCTGAAAAAACACTACTTCTTGAGATTCCTTTTATATTAATTCCTTTTTACATGTTTCTAGATTTGCCTGAAAAACTCAACATATATGACATTGATCCCAAGTTATCAAAAAAAGGAGTTCCTATGACAGGTAAAATGGAACTAGAAGAAGATGGTAGTAATTTAGCAATAGTTTTAAAAAATCTAATAAGTAAAAAGCGAAGTAGAGAAAAGCTATTCAATCTAATCAACGATATGCTACCATTTCTAACCGATGTTGACATTAAGAAATTTGAAGATAAGTCTTTATTTCTAACAATTAAGGAAAAATTTTCTGGGCAAACATTCATGCCTGGCTCTCTGATTTCGGATGGTACAATTAATATAATTGCACTTATTATAGCTCTTTACTTCGAAAGAAATTCTATAATTGTAATTGAAGAGCCAGAAAGAAATATTCACCCTTACTTGCTTTCAAAACTAACTGATATGTTTATTGATGCTTCAAAGAACAAGCAAATATTTGTAACAACTCACAATTCTGAGATTGTCAAAAACACAAAACCAGAAAATATCTTACTCATATCCCGTGATAATGAGGGTTTTTCAACAATCTGCAAACCTGCTGATATGGAAGTAGTAAAGGCTTTTATAAAAAACGAAATTGGGATTCATGAGCTTTTTGTAGATAATTTACTGGAGAATAAAAATGAGTGTTAAAAGAACATTTCTGCTTGTAGAAGGACCTGATGATATCCGATTCTTTAATTCGATTATCAGCCCTATACTAGAAAAAAACAACCATTATGTTACCATAATAGCCCACCGTACTAAAACAAAAAAGCAAATTTGCAACATTGTAAGATTTTGTGAAAATCAATGTATACCTTATTTCTACTTTGAAGATATAGATAGTTTCCCAAGCATCCAGAGGAAGAAATCTAGAATAGATGAAAAGTTACAGAAGGATTTAATGAACATCATTATAGTTATAAAAGAAATCGAAAGCTGGTATTTAGCTGGAATAGAAGATAGAGATTTAAAATCACTAGGGATTAAGGTTAAAATAAGTGATACGAATAATATTATAAAAGAGAGGTTTCAAGAAATACTACCAAAGAAATATGATTCTCAAATCGATTTTATGATTGATGTCCTGAAGAACTTCTCAATTCAAAATGCGATTCGTAAGAACTGTTCTTTTGAGTATTTTATGAGAAAATTCAATTGTTATCTTCGAAGTCACAATAATCTATTCAGACCAGAATAAGAATATCGCAATCTTCTAACATCTTATTTATTGAACATTGTAAGGTTTAAATTATATGATAGGAAAGATAAATCATTTTACTAAAGAAAAATGAATAAATAATATTCATATAAAAAAATGATTCGATTCTTTGTTTATCACAATAAAGATTTATTGATACTCCTTTCAAAAACGCTTCTTCTAGAAATAAGGAATAACTAGTATTCTCTCCTGTTTTCCAATCAATTGCTAAACCATTAAGGAAACTAATATCTAGGATAACAGCTACTTCTACTTCTAGCCCTTCAAGTTACATTTGGTGCTCTAATCTCATTCCTGATAAATAGAGGGAGAAATGTAGAAATGTAAGGAATGTAAGATGATGATGAAAACAGAAGAAGAACAAGAGGAACAAGAGCAAGAGTTAGTATGGTCAGAAACATATGATGTAGCGCAAAGGATGAGAAATTATAAATACAGTCAAACGTCATTGGAAGCGTTCATTAAACCTGAAAGGAAGAAAGGGAAGAAAAAGGGAGAAAAGAAGGTGAGATATGTAATAAAGAGATAAAGAGTGAGGGGGTTGAAGCGAGAAAAAAAGAATGAATACAAATGAACTGAAGAAACTCGCTTCAATAAGACAATATTCGATTTCATTTAAAAACAAGAAGAAAAAGTGAGAGAATAATCGTAGGAACTAGTGTTGTAAAAAAATAATTATTAAATATGAATGTTTTAGACACTAGTTGAAATAATATCAGAATTAAAACATTTGTCCTTGTTAATAACAATATCATTAAGATTAGACAATAGAACCCTATTACCTTCTTGATCAAGAAGAAAAGCTCTGTAAAACCATAAATCGTCAGGATTATTAGAAACATTCACGCAATGAGCTAAAAAGTATTCCAAGTCATCTCTAGTAGAGATTTTATAATTGGCTAAACCGACAGTTACTCCTTTGACTTTATGTTCTATCTCGAAAATTAATTCCCATAACATAGTTAGTTAATACCTCTTGAAATTGTTAATCCATCCATATTCTTATTCTCTTCAAATCTAATATCCTCAAATAGATCAATCTCTTGGAAATTCTTGTAGTGGAAAGATTCCAATCTTACAGTAGAAAAAACCCTAAAAGAATTAAAATTAAAATTAAGCAAGTCAACCATTTTTGGAAGAATGTTTCTAGTAATTACAGGGATAAGGATAGTGATAATGAAAGTATAGAGAAAGAGGATGAGAGTTAAGAAAACGATGAAGATTTTGAAAACAAGGGTATAAGAAGAATTATCAGAAGAATCAGTAAAGGAAAGAACAGAAGCAATAACAGAAAGAATAGTGAAAAGGGTAAAAAGAACCTTTTCTAGAATACTAAAAATTCTTGAAGATTGACGTTCTAAGAGTTCTTCCATCATAAGAGATTCTAACCCTTGAGTTATTCTTTTTTGGATTTTATGAAGATAGGAAGATAGTAGAACGGATGGGTTTAACTTATTATTCTCAAATTGGTATATAAACTAGAATAAATATTATAGTTAGAATTAGTAACAGAAGAATTGGTTGCACAAAATATATATTTGATAAAGAGTATAATTAAGTGTGATTTAATGAGAAAGAAAACAATAATAATTCTACTAATACTAACGTTCGCAATCTACACTTTGAATATCAATGTACAAATAACTGCTGAAGAGAATAATTACAGACCTACTTCGCTAGAGTTGACTCCTCACGATCAAATATCCATTACTTCTGATAGTGATTTTTTGGTTTTTCCAGGCTCAGGAACATCTGAGGACCCTTATCTTATTGATGGTTACAATATCACAACAACAAGTGATGAAGGTATTTATATTAGAGGTACAACGAAATATTTCATTATTCGTAACTGTTATGTGGACGCAAATGATTATGGTATTTATATCACTGATGTAGCTGATGGTACAGCAACTGTCATTAACAACACGTGCAACAATAACAAATATGGCATCAGTCTTGGCTCTACTGTTAGATCTACGGTTGCTAACAACACTTTTACTAATTGTGGTTTAAAAATAGTCGAAGATACCATTGATGCTTATCTCTCGCATACTGTCGAGAATAATTGGGTGAATGGTAAAAAACTAGGTTTTTACACTAACCTTGACTCTACGATCATTGCTGAACCAGTTTATGGTCAATTAATATTAGTCAATTGTACTAATGTTACAGTACGTGACCAAATATTAAATGATGCTACAACTGGTTTATTTCTCTACTCCTGTACATCTTCAGCTATTATTAACAACACATGCAGCGACAATCACTACGTAGGCATCTATCTTGACTATTCTGGTAGTTCTACTGTTGCAAACAACACGTGTAGCAATAACTACAGAGGTATCTATCTTGTCTATTCTGGTAGTTCTACTGTTGCAAACAACACTTGCAGCAATAACAACTACAGAGGTATCTATCTTGACTATTCTGGTAATTCTACTGTTACAAAAAACACTTGCAGCAATAACAACAACTATGGCATCAGGTTTTACGTTTCTGGCAGTTCGACGGTGGCAAACAACACTTTTACTAATTGTGGTTTACGTATAAGAGAAGAGACAATTGATGCATACCTATCATATACTGTCGAGAATAATTGTGTGAATGGGAAAAAACTAGGTTATTACCCCAACCTTGACTCTACGATAATTGCTGAACCAGTTTATGGTCAATTAATATTAGTCAATTGTACTAATGTTACAGTACGTGACCAAATAATAAATAGCGCTACAATTGGTCTATTTCTCTACTCTTGTACATCTTCAGTTATTATTAACAACACTTGTAGCAATAACAACTACTGGGGCATCTATCTTTACGATTCTGGTAGTTCTACTATTGCAAACAACACTTGCAACAACAATGGCTATGGTATCAGGCTTTCCTTTTCTGGTAGTTCTACTATTGCAAACAACACTTGCAGCAACAATAACGGGCATGGCATCTATCTTGGGGCTTCTGGGAGTTCGACTGTTACTAACAACACCTGCAAAAATAACAACAGGGAAAGTATATATCTTGACAATTCTGATTTTTGTGTCGTTACTTACAATCTTTTACAAGAAAATGAAGGCTATGGAGTATACTCCTCGATTGCTTCTGATAATAATCTTATTCACCATAATACCTTTGAAGATAATAATCTAGGAGGAACTTCCCAAGCTTTTGATGAAGGTGCTAACAACTTTTGGTATGATACTGAAACACAAGAGGGCAATTACTGGTCAGATTGGTCAGGTACAGGTTCTTATTCTATTGCTGGTTTTGCAGGTTCAGAAGATCTCTATCCTCTCGATGAACCTGCTGAATATTCTACAGATGAAAATCCATTAAACTTCACATTTACTCTCCTAATGTTAGTAGTTCCTTTAATACTCACAAGGATAATCTCAAATAAGAAAAAGAAAAAATAGACAAGTAGTCAGAAACAACATAGAAAAGAAGTAATAACAAGAACAAAACATTCAACTCTTCCTCTTTTTTACATCATTTATATATGAGACAATAGATATGTTAGGGAACTAAACCTAAAGTCTATTACCTATTTTATTACTCTTACCCCAATAATTACAAAAACTATAATTAGTGGAAAGCATGCAGAGAGTTATTGGGAAAGAAGAGTTAGATTAAGAAGAAAAAGAAGTTTTGGTTGACATATTAACCATCTACTAACTCTGCTCATAATCTTCTTTAATAGATTTGATATGATTAGCTATTCTTGTACCCTTTGAACTTAAAGAAAAGAGTCGAGCTCGAAAACCTCCCGTACGTTCTAAAACCAAATCTAATCTTTTCAGCCCTTCTAAAACGTTATACAGTGCATTCAATCCTACACCCTCGATTTGTCGAAGCTCGGTAATATTTTTTTCTCCATTCTCTAGTAGTGTAAGAAGAACTCGCATTGATCCTTTTTGATCCAAAGCTTCCCAATAGCTCATAACAATTTAAGCCTAGCCCACATTTTAAGACTATCGCATAATTCTATATACTATCTATAATATATGGGACACGACAGATTTATATATCCCATGAACC
>JAUVXQ010000052.1 GCA_030603505.1 Candidatus Heimdallarchaeota archaeon
CCTACGAAAAAGAAACAGAAAAATCAGTATAATTACAATAATAAGTTTCAAAAAAATCAGATTGTTTCTCGTGAATAAATTAATTCATAGATATTAGCTTTGAAATCGTAGACATTGCCTTATTTTTTTCTTATCTTTTTGAAAATAGAAAAAGTAAAGACATATATTAAAACAAGTTATGATAGAGCTTCAATCACGGGTGAAAATATGACTGAGAAGAAAACAGAATTCAATGTAACAAAAAAGATGTTAACTTATGGAATAGTTGCACCAATTGTTTTCAGTATCATGGGTATGGCAATAGCATTTTTTACCACAAAAGAATCACCAACTCAAATAAAAGCAATTGCTATAATCGCAGGGACATCAACAGGATTATTTCTTTCTATTATAGGTCTATTCATCATCCAGAAAATAATAAATAAAAGGGTTGGAGAAAAGAAAAAACCGAACATATAAATAAACGAATAGCACCTCCTTTAATAGTTAAACTTTTTAAGAACTAAAATTCTGACATCTATGGACTGTGTCCTTCCTTTCACGAAAAATGATGTTTTGAATGTTTTTGGAAAAACAAAAGCACTCCTAATTGATTTTGATGGCACGCTTGTTAACTATAAAAAAGCTGCAGACAAAGCTCTTGAACAATTATTTCAAGAGCACAAGTTACCAAAAGAAGTTTTGAAGGCTGGAATAAATGATTTCGCAAAGATAAATAGCAGTCTTTGGAGAGAATTTGAGAAAGATACTCTTACATTAGAAGAAGTTAGGATCCTGAGATTTGAGAAAATGAAGGAAAAATATGCATTTGAAGATAGTCCTAAGAAAATAGATGAAGAATACCTTAGTTATTTGATAAGAAATACTACACTCGATCCGAAGTCACTAAATTTGTTGAGAAAAGCAAAAAATAGAGGAATTAATCTTTTTATAGTGTCTAATGGTATTCATTATGTTCAAGAACAACGAATTAAAAGAACGAAATTATTAGAAGTTGTAGATGGATATATAACAAGTGAACAAATGGGAAAACCAAAACCTCACAAACAAATTTTTATTCATGCACTAGACAAATTACAGGTAACAAAAGAACAAGCTCTCATGATTGGAGATTCATATGAAGCAGACATCGTGGGAGCTTATAATATAGGAATAAAATCATGTCTAATTAAGAGAAGTAGGGAAATACCAAGATGGATTGATGATAAAAAGCCAATAATAATAACAAATAGCTTTAATGAATTCATGCATTTTTACCTAAAAACGCAAGAATGATACCAACAATGTTTTTTTCAGTCTATGTAGATCAAATCTAAAAAACACTAAAAATGTAATGTCAAATCAGAAATTTTAAAAAACTCTCGTTTAAGTTGGTCATGGTACAGTAACTTGTACGATTAGAAGTTAATTTGAGGTTTTTGTATGTCTTCAGATCGAATCAGAGTGCTCATAATGGGAGCCGCTGGAAGAGATTTTCACAATTTTAATACTTTATATCGTGATAATCCAAAATACGAAATAGTTGCTTTTACAGCTACACAAATTCCTGACATTGTGGATAGAAAATATCCAACCGAATTATCTGGTGAACTCTACCCCAATGGAATACCAATTTATGATGAAGCAGATTTATGTCACTTGATTAAGGAGTTTAATGTTGATGAAGTAGTCTTTAGTTATAGCGATGTTACAAATAATTATGTCATGGCCAAGGGAGCATCAGTTAATGCTATTGGTGCAAGATTTACCATGCTTGGTACAAAGGATACACAAGTAAAGACGGACAAACCATTAATTTCTGTTTGTGCTGTTAGAACCGGTTGTGGTAAATCTCAGACTAGTAGAAAAATCGTTGACACATTAAGAAAAGCTGGTAAGAAGATTGTTGCAATTAGGCATCCTATGCCATATGGTGACCTTGCTAAGCAAGCTGTTCAAAGATTCGCAACTTATGAGGATTTAGATAAACACGAAACCACCATCGAAGAACGTGAAGAATATGAGCCGTACATAGATCGAGGTCTTGTTATCTACTCTGGTGTCGACTATGAAGCTATTTTACGTGAAGCAGAAAAAGAAGCAGATGTCATCCTTTTTGACGGCGGTAATAACGATTTCCCCTTCTACACGTCCGATAAGCACTTAAATATCGTAGTAGTTGACCCTCATCGTGTTGGACATGAAACAACATATTACCCTGGAGAGACAAATCTAAACTTAGCAGATGTGATTGTAGTAAATAAAATTGTTACAGCTGATTACGAGAATATATTAGAGCTAGAAGATAACGTGAGAAGCGTTAATCCGAAAGCTACAATTGTCGAAGCAGCTTCACCAATATTTGTAGATAAACCAGAGGAAATCAAAGGAAAACGAGTATTAGTAATCGAGGATGGACCTACATTAACTCATGGTGAAATGGCTTTTGGAGCTGGTATAGTAGCTGCTATGCGTTTTGGTGCAGGAGAAATCATTGATCCCCGTCCATGGTTAGTGGGGTCAATGGCAGAAACATTCGAAAAATATCCAGAAATAGGCACTTTATTACCAGCGATGGGCTATTTCGATCAACAACTCAAGGATATGGAAGAGACCATCAACGCTGTTGACTGTGATGTTGTTGTTTCTGCAACCCCTATTGATATTTCTCGTCTAATCAAAATAAACAAACCAATGGTTAGAGTGAAATATGAATTAGAGGAAATAGGCTATCCAAAGCTTGAAGATATATTAAAAGAAAAGGGTTATCTATAACCCCACTTTTAATTACTGAAACAAATTCAAATGTTAAATTATTTTGATAGTGGGAGAATTTGACTTGCCAGTCGAAATCATAGATGATGCCAATGTTAATAATTACTTTTATCTTAAATTAAGAGAAGACGATGGTTTGTGGAGTGATGATATGATCCCCACTTCCAGCAGTTGCGAAACCATTTATCTTGAAGTTTTGTTCACAAAAAAACTGTAACAAAACAAAATCAATATGGAGATTGGATTAGAGACTTTATTGAAAATATAAGCTAATAAAACAGAATAAAACACAAAGCATTCTAAATGATAAGTATAAATAGTATATTTCTTTAAATTCTATCTGTCATATTTTTTTCCTTTTTGATATATAATAAATAAAATCTATTTTATACTCAATCGCAATGCCTGATAACACGTTCATCTAAGAAAAAACTGCCAAGTTAGTTTCTTCTGAATTAAATTTTTTACTCATCTAGAAAAAGTCAACACCTTTGATACTAGTAAACTCCATAACACGTGTGGAGGAGTACTCGAGCGCAAACTAGGACATTAAGACTGAGCATAGCGTAAGAAATGTGGACAGAAAGTTATTACTCATGAAAATACAGCTATAAAATCTCTGAAAAAAAAGTACAACTTTTATCTTCATGTTCCTTTCCTTTTAACACACATGAGTTGATTAAATATCTTTGGAGGTGTAAATAAAAAACTAGAGAGTTCAGAATGCTATAATATGTGGTTAAAGTGTTTAGATATAACATAAGGATTACTTTTATATTTGTGACAACATTCTTTCTCCTCTTAATTCTATCACTAAATTCATTTTCATTAATTCCAATTACTTTTACAAGATCTTCAGTTCATCAGAATCATGAATCTACTCTCCTTTTTCAATCACCAATCTTGATTTTATCGTATTAAGATTTCATTAATTATGCTTTTTCTAGAAATGGAACCAAAAAAAAACCCTTACAAGATAGAAGAGTATACTATCATTACAGATGAAAAAGAAGTTACAGTTATTCAAAATACTGCAAATGAAGACATTAAAAGAGGATATTGGAAGGAAAATTCTTTACTGAAATATTTTTGATACTAGTTTATAGTGATTTTCTGAGATTAGTGTCTATTAGAAACGTTTGGTTGCAAAGATTTGTAGTTTACATATACTATAGATTAAATAAATTACGATTAATCTTCACTCTGTTGGCTATCTAGGTTTGGAACGTTTACGCAGGTAAACCCAAAAGGAAACAGTCATAATAGTTACCCATACGGGTAGAAGATAGAGACCAAACAATCGTCCTAAAAAGCGTTTTGTGGGTGTGTAACACTTACATCCGTGTTCTTCACCATCGGTTTGACCATTATTATCGCTATCAGGGTTGTTGGGGTCAGTACCAAATACATTTATCTCTTCCCAATCACAGAGACAATCGCCATCAGTATCAGGGTTGAAGAGAGAAGTGTGGTAAATCATTGCTTCTTCAAAATTGGTCAACCCATCTCCATCCTTATCTTTAGAAGCATCATCTTTCAAAGGATTAAGGCCTACTTGTACTTCCCACCCATCAATAAACCCATCACCATCAGTGTCAGGGTTTGAACTATCAGTCCCATAAAAACTCTCTGTCAAATCATCTAGATAATCGCCATCGCTGTCCATCCAACCTGTGTGAAACATAGAACCACTAAAAGTGCGCCAAGGAGACAAGGAACCGTGAGGACTGTCTGTTAGAGATAAACAGTAAAGGTTATTATCATACGACCCAACAAGAATCTCCAATATTCCATCCATGTTTAAGTCTGCTATGCAAGGAGCGCCTCTAATATGCGATTCTGCTGGAAAAGTCCATTCTTCAGTACCTTCATGATCTAAACAATACAAATTGTTGTCAAATGATCCAAAAAGCGTTTCCAGTGTTCCATCTCCATCAAGGTCTGCCACGCTAACATCTGAAACACCACACCAGTTTGAAACTTCCATTCAAGTGAACCATTATGACTAATACACAACATACTTCTACTATCATTGTGTGCTCCTGTTCCAATTAAAATCTCTAGAGTTCCATCTCCATCAAGATCGCCTATTCCTGAGGATGAGAGTATAGAATAATCAGCTGAATAATTCCATTTTAATGATCCTGTTGAATTCAAGCAATATAGGTTATAATCCCACGATCCTATCAAAATTTCTAAGTTCTGGTCTCCATCTAAATCAACAACACTAGGAGAAGATCCAGCTATGACCCCCTTAGTACGGTATATCCACTCTTCCTCACCCTCATGACTAACACAGTAGACTTTACCATCCCATGAACCCACAAGGACTTCTAAAGTGCCATCGTTATCTAAATCTGCCACCGCAGGAGAAGTCCAAACAGAGCCTCCAGTTTCATAAATCCACTTAACATCCCCTGTTGCATTAAAACAGTATAAGTTCTGATCATCTGAACCGATGAGAATCTCAAATGAACCATCTTGATCAAGGTCAGTAATACATGGAGAGGAATCCGTTGTGTCTCCTATACTAGCGTTCCATTCAAGTTGACCAGTATGACTCACACAGTGAAGTTTTCTATCCCATGAACCCACAAGGACTTCTAAAGTGCCATCGTTATCTAGATCAGCGACAGCGGGAGAAGAAACGATTGGATTGTTTGTTTTATAAGCCCAATTCATTTCACCCTCTTTATTAAGACAATAGAGATTCCTATCTCTGGAAGTAAGTAAAATCTCTAAATAACCATCTCCATAAAGATCTGCTACAGTAGAGCAAGACCAGATAGAGTCATTAGCAGTAAAAAACCAATTGAGAGAAACAGAAGAAGATTGAAAGGTATATGGGGATTGCATTGTTGAACCTAAACTGAAATTGGTCGTGAAACAAGAGAATAAAAGGATAAGGAATAGGTAAAAAATAGTTATAATTTGATGTGATTTTTTCATCTGAAACATTTGTATTACGATTTAATAACAATAAGAATATTTATTTGTTTTTCTAAATAATCTTTTTTCGGGGAAAATCTTTAGTTTCGAATATTTCAGAGATTCTTTTGCACCAGTTTTTCAGTATATGGCTATAGAAAGTATAAGCGAATTTTATTGCTATATTACATATTTTCCTCCTTGCTTATAAATGAGTTCTAACATAAGAGAGTGATAAAAAATGGCTGAAAAGGCTTAAGAATATACATCTATTCTTTCTTGCGGTTTTGGTAAAGATAGGTGAAAGTCACTGAAAACGATGATTGAGCGATTAAGGGGAGGTTTAAGGAAAAAGAGTGAAGTTTGTTCTTTCTTTATATCAATTCTTAGAAAAAATATATTACAAAAAGAAGCGAAAAAGAGAAAAAATTCATTTCAGATCAAAATCTTCATTTTGTTAATACTTGTATCTATAATCTTTCAAAGGGCTAATGCAGAAGAACATTCTAATTCTTATCTGGAAAATTCCGCTATAACTCTCCTTCCCCAAGATATTGTTTTTGAGTATGATTCAACCTTTAACAAACAATCGTTTACTGTTGAACTCTCTCACATTGAACTTGATGTTTTTAACAGCATTAATCTCTTTTTCAAGCAAGAAGGGGATAAAACCGATGGGTCATTAAAAGTTGTCTTCCTCTTCAATGGCACAGGGATTGAATTTATAATCTCACGTTTATATCAAGACCAACAAGAACATAATTTGACGCAAGCATTTGTTTATCCAGTTAAATTCAACGGAACAATGAATCTGACAATAACTTGTGAAGGTCAAACATCATATTTTCATTCAGGCTCATTACAAATATTTTGCACAACAGCGATCAAAGCAGTTGAAATTCCTTTATTATCAGATACAACAATTACTCTTCCTACTTACCCCAATTCTTTATCCTTTAGCGGAAGCGTTGCATCACCTGTATCTAGGTGTGTGATGACTGCGTTTTGTAACACGAAAAAATCAGATAAACTTAATGTTTCGCTTTCCTTTACTTCAAATTCCTTTACAGCTTTCTCGCAATATATTGAAGTTGAACTCAACAATCAAGTTGTAGTAACAGAGGAATTTGATGATGGAATAACGACTACTTTAACCTTTATTCTTCCTATAGATACTGGCTTAAACTTTCTTTCTTTCCTTTTTATTGTTAGTAAGAGCGTCGATATTTTTCACTTTACAGACATTCAAACAGATGGATTTGTTTTCTCTTTTGAAGATTTTCTTCCAGAGAACATTCTAAGTTATAATCATTGGGAAGGAGATGAAATAGACCACACTTTTGATATTTCTGTATTAAAACCTGTTGCGAGTAACAACCAACAACAGATTTTACATATAGACTTGAATTATGGATGTTTAGGTTCAATAATCTCTCCAGCTTATTATGAGCTTTACTCAGGAATAGAAATTTATTCTGGAGAACTGACAGAAAGTGAGCAGAGTCAATCTCAAACTATAGAAATTAACACTTTTACAACTACTTATGATGTTCCTTTGCTTTTTAGAATTCATGGCTCAGTAGAAGGAGAAGGAATATTTTTCATTTTCAATACTAGTACAATAGAAATAAAACCCGTTCTAGAATTTACAGGTGAAGCAACTGAACAGTTTGAGAGTGTGTTTACCAAGGAAGAAATAATTCCTTCTTCTATTTCTGAAACCGTTACCCGTACTTACTTTGATGTATTTAGTACTGCGTCTTATGCAACTAGATGTAATCTCTCGTTATCACTTACTTTGTTCACCGAAACATATTTTCCTGTTGAAAAGATTGATATTAATCTAAGAGTTGGTAATCAAGAATATTTCTTTGGTAGTATCAAGAATAGAATAGAGATTGATATCGTTAAAGAATTAACGATTCTTCGAGGATATCACGAGGTAGAGTTAACGCTTGTAATCTATATGAGCGGGACGACTATTACCTTACAAAATGTTCGATATACCCTCATTCCTTCTACAATTGTTGAGTTACCAACTAATAACAATCCTGTTAATAACGAAACTAGTGAACCAAAGAAGGTTATTAACCCCTCAAAACCTCTTTTCATGGGCATCGAATATGGGGTTGATGGTTTAAT
>JAUVXQ010000018.1 GCA_030603505.1 Candidatus Heimdallarchaeota archaeon
CTGGAGATGAGGTGTTTAAAATATAAAAATCACTATTTTCTTTTTCTACAATCCTATCAAAATCGAAATATTTGTTAAGTAATGTTTCTCCATATCCTTTTAGATCATTAGGTCCAGGGCACAATACATAATCGCTATTAAGTTCCTTAATAATTTTCACGGCTTTTTCATAGTCGGAAGTTCTTCCTTTCGATGTTAAGTTCCCACAATGGACAATCAAGTTAGGTTTAGTGAGCTTTACTAAATTCAATCCTTTTTCCAATAGCGTTTCATTTGGTTTCCAGACAGTTCCAATATCTGTTCCGCTAATTTGAGCAATTCTTAGCCAGACACCACCAGCTGAATTTACCATTCGAAACCGTCTGGTTATTGTTTTAACTTCTTGAAGCAACGTGCTTCCTTTAATATCTTTAATCTGGACTTTTACATCTTCTTTAGGTGTGATTTCAACATAATTAAATGTTCTAGGACCACCACTCCTAGTTTTATAGCTCGACATTGTTCCAGCTGATATTATTATTGTATCCTCAACTTTAGATACATTGGGATGGTGTTTGTGTCCTGTAAAAACAGCGTCTACCCCGTAATCTAGCAGAAGAGAGAGCATATCACCTGCATCAACAGCATTTGATCTTTCTCTCCCAGTTTTTGCAATTGGAAGAAGATGATGATGAAATGCAACAATTTTGATTCTGTCTTCACTATATTTTGACAGAATTTTCTTAGCGTAATCTAATGCTTCTCGTCCAAACCTTCCTTCATCTCTATCTGGAACACACGAATCAAGTCCAACTAAAAGTATATCATCAGTCACCTCAAAAAATTCTCTAGGACCAACAGTTTCTTCCCAAACATCTGATCCTCCATTTTTGCTATCATGGTTACCTATTATCCAATAGATTTTCTCAGAAGGAATCTGTGTCCTTAAATTGTTTGCAAGTTCATAATCTTGTCTCAAACCATCTTGTGTTAAATCACCGGTAAAAATGCAAAAATCATGAGGGATATGTTTCATTGTTTCGATCATCGTATTATAATCTCTAGGAATAAATTGTGGTCTTGTTGTAATATGAGCGTCACTTATGTGAACTATCCTAATGGGAGAAGCCATTGTATGAACTTAACTTAGATAATACTAATAATCTTTTCCGATACTTTCAGTTTTTTTAACAAATAGTATACGAAATCTTTAATTGTCATAGTTAAACACTTTATTTGATGAGTATTAAAACATTCGAAAAAGAGAATCCTGTTACTAGTGTAATGACTAAAGGAGTGTTATACGTTGAATTTTCAAAAACTCTAAGAGAAGCAATAATTGTTATGGCAGATTTTGATATTGGTTCTCTAATTGTTGCTGACAACGGTGAACCTAAAGGTATTATCACTTCTAAGGATATAATGAAAATATTAGCTAAAAAAGAAGATGTAGATAAAATACTTGTAAAGGATGTAATGCAATCACCTCTCATAAAAATAGCTTCTTTTGAAACAATATCAACAGCATTAATCAAGATGTCTGAGCAGAAAATCAATCATTTAATTGTAGTTGATGGTGACAAAATAATAGGAATGATTAACCCTATCAATTTGCTAGCATAAACTTTTTTAGTAAAAATTAGAAGACAATGTACTCGAAAGAGTTAAAATCTTACTTAATTAATCATTATGTTCAGAGAGTGATTGTTTGGTCGACCCCGATCCTATTTCAGCATCCGATGCAATAAGAAAAAAACAAAAACTCAAAATAGTTTTAACAACAATTGGTGAGAGTTTAGTAAGATTCTTTAAGGAAAGAATTTCAGAAAAAATAGGGCAAAGACCTTCTTACATCTCAATTAATGATGTCAACGCCAAAGAAATTGGAACGTCAAAATCTAAAGTTTTTATAGTAACCTACTATCTAAGTTCGGATTGTGGTGACCAAGAAGTTAATTTAGTCGTTAAATTTTCTGCAAATGAAGAAAGATATTATAAAGAGATAGACAATTACAAATTATTTTCCGATATTCCTCAACGTCACCCTGGAATATATATGCCTTTGATTGTTTACAAGAGTCCAACAAATCGTTGCATTATCTATGAAGGTGTGAGTGGTAAAAATTTCAGAGAATCAAAACTTGATAAAAACTTCAAGCACCACTTAGCTGGGCAGACCCTGTCAGCGATTCATGGTATGGAAAAGGGGGTAATCGATTCTGATCCATATAAAAAACTCGTTCTCTACCTAATCTCAACCTTTGATTCACCAGAGATAGAAGAAACTATATTAGATCTTATACTTCCTTCATTACGTTCTCTTGAGAAGTCTCAAGGCTCAACAACAATCCATGGTGATTTTCATCAAGGAAATATTCTTTTTTCCTCTGAAATTATAGATAATAGCAAACAAGAAACCAGCAAAAATCCACCTAAAATAAAGACATTTTTCATTGATCCTGAATTTGCGATGTCAGGAAGGGATAGATGTGAAGATATAGGAACTTTTTTTGCAAAACCAACTATCATAGAATTCAGAAAATATCAAACTGTTGATGATACCAAGAAGAACTTAATAGCATTTTTAAAAGGCTATGATCATATATTAACGCAGATGAAAGCTGGATATGGTCTTTTGGATTTATATCCTTCAGAACTCACTATTGATTTTCATATAGCATCCTTCATTTTATACGACATAAGTACTCAAGTTCATAATAAGAAAAAAGATATAGATTCGAAAGAAATACAAGAAGATTTGAAACTTCTAAAAATTATTTTAAAAGAAAAGCCATTCCAAGGCATACTGAAATAAAAAAATAGAAGGATTAAATGATAAACTCATTTTATAAAAGATTTAGATAATGCCCATTTAGTTCTCACAAGGTTCAACAATTCAAAGTATAATGTGCTTTCAGACGTTGATATAAGCTCTAGACCGCTGGTCTTAGGGTTATATGACACAACCACAAAAAAGTTATCATTTTGATAAGTAATTTCTACTAAAGCTGTTATACTTTCGATTATAGATAAATCTTCAAAAACATTGTTAATTGAAGTCAAAGTGTCAATAATTTGAAGATTGTCTCTACCTGATATTTGCTCTAAAATAACCATTTCAGATTTAAATTGCCCTATTGCCATTGAATTATTAAAAATACTTTCAAGTTCTGCTCTCTTATCTTCAGTAACGTACTCAAACTCTATTTGAATGGTTTGTACATTCCCCAAATAGTTGATTCTTTGCAATTGATTTGCAAGGTGATATATCTCGTGAGAGCTATCACTCACTCGTGCCAAATTTACATCACTCTGAAAAACATAAAGCAGCTTGTATAATATTAAAGTTTCTACTAGTTCAGCAAAAACCCACTAATACCGACACAAATTTCAAAGTTTTGAATTAACCATTAATACACCAGTAAAATGTGCTTCAATATCAAAATAATCCGCGGAGAATTTGACTAGAAGATTTAATAATAGGATTGTATGATATATTACTTAGAAAGAAAGTTAGGGGGCAAAAAAATTGAAAGAAGATTTACCTCTTTCGGGCAAAAAATTATTATCTATTTTGGAAATTAAAGGTCCATTAACACAAAAACAATTAATCAAGGCGTCAGAGATCCCTGCAAGAACTGCACGTTATGCGCTAAGAAGGCTCATTGAGATGGGACTCATAATTAAACGATGCAATCTAAGCGATATGAGGAGCGTTTATTACTTTTTAGTAACAATAAATCAAAATTAACTCCTCCCTTTTTCTTATTTTTAAATTTAGAGTAATGGAATGACATATGTCACTTTTTAATAGATACCTTTATTTTAAATTGAGCGAGTTTGATAAATATGTTAAGTAATGATTGTGACCTAGCTGTTATTGGTGCTGGTATAACAGGACTTTCTGCCGCTATAGGAGCTCATTTTCGAAACCCTACATTAAAAATAAAAGTTTTTGGTTTCCCTTTTGACTCAAATACTGCTAAAAAGGGAGAATTGCGAAATTTTCCAGGTTGGGATGAAATTATTGGATTAGACTTGATTCAAGGAGTAGTTGACCATACAGATAAATTCCATATGGAATCCATGATAGATCTAACACACGAAACAGCGAAAGAGGGGAATCAGGAACTAAACAAAGAAATAAAAACAATTGAAAAGGTAGATTCCCAAGTCACAGCTATATCTAAAACTGATGAAGGTTTTGATATTTCAACTGACGATTCCAATGTTAAAGCTAGAGCAATTATCTTAGCTTCAGGTTGTCCGGATTTGAAATATAGCTTAAAGGGGGAAAAAGAGTTAGAACATAAAGGAGTTTCTCATTGCGCTGTATGTGATGGTGCGCTGTTTAGAGGAAAAAAGGTTTGTATTGTAGGAGATGGGAATATTGCTGCACGGGGTGCATTATTTCTTCATAAATATTGCAGAAAAATAACTATTTTATGCCCCAATTCTCAATTTGATTGCGATTCAAAACACAAGTACAAATTGTTAAAATCAGGAAAAGTTAAAGTTATTCTCAATGTGAAGAATATTGAAATTTTAGGTGCCCAAATAGTTGAAAGTGTAAAGTTTCAAGTGGATAATGAAGAGCAAACAATATCGGTTTACGGAGTTTTTGTTGAACTTAAAGATAAACCTGATTTAATGTTATTCAAGAATATGAACATTGAGACAAATGACCAGAATTTTATCAAAGTAGACCAAAAAAATTCGACTAATCTAGAAGGTGTCTTTGCTGCTGGAACAGTTAGAGGGGAAATGGAATATGCACCTGTGGTGATGGGTGATGGTTATAAAGCAGGTGTAAATGCTGCAAACTTTTTAACAAAATAACTTTTTTTCGGAATACTTATTTATTTCTTTATTTTCTTATTTCTTTAATGAGGATATCATTCATATTTTCCCATCCTGATGATGAATCTTTAAGCGCAGGTGGTACAATAGCAAAATACGTAAAAAGGGGTTATATAATTTCAACATTATGTTTAACATCAACACCTGAACGCAAAAGTGAATATTTTCAAGCAGTCAAAATTCTTGGTGTAAAAAAACCAGTTATCTACGATTTTCAAGAGGTTAAATCAGATATAAGAGCGATAAAAGAGAAGTTAATCGGCTATCTTTTAGAATTTAGACCTGAAGTGATAGTTACTCATACAAAGGAAGACTATCATTTAGATCATCAATCAGCTTTCGATGTAGTATTAGAAGCAATAGAATGGGCAGCTCATATAACACAATATCCGAATGCACATCTTGTTTCTAGATTATACACTGCTGAAACTACTGTTTTAATTCCTAATCCACATATTTTAGTAGATATAAGTGATACTTATACGTTAAAGGAAAAGGCGATAGGTTGCTACAAAAGTCAGCTGTCAAAAGGAGGAGAGGATTTCTACATAAAATTCCATAAGTACCGAACACTTATGAGGGGAACTCAAGCTTCAACAGAGCATGCTGAAGCATATAAACAGATTTCTCTAAAGAAGAATAGTCCTTTTTACGAAAAAAAATGTTCAGAGCTTTGAAAGATACACTAAACTAGATTCCCTTGAAAAATAAATGAAAGATGGCGGGCCAGGCAGGACTTGAACCTGCGATACCCTGCTCCGCAAGCAGGTGCCTTATCCAGGCTAGACTACTGGCCCAAAATGCAGAGTCAAACTTAGACTATTCCTTACTTTTTTCTCTCCTCTTTATATTTTTTGATTTAATTGATTCCTAGAACACTTAAAATTCTAACAAAATCAATTTAGAAATATGGCTCTTGATCACGCTAGAGGGTTTATCTCTGCATATGTCCTAATGATTTCAAGTTTGTGTTTGATATCAGCTCTTTTTTTATAATAATCCCAGACTGGTATCTCTTTCAAACCTTTTTCATTTAAAATAGTCATATTAGTTATAGATATTTGATTGTCCGAACTAATATTAAGTTTACACTCTTCATCCAACTTCTCAACCATTAACTGAATCCGAATGTAATGATTCATAAGATGATAGCCATTCCAAAGTTCCTTGAAAATATCAGCAAATGAGATTTCATTTTTTTCTTTAAGGATTTGTTCTATGTGTTCTTCTATTGCACGTTTTTCAATCTCAGAAAGTTCTTCTTTGCCACTCCATACATTTGACATTGATTTTCATTGAAGTAAGACAAAAGAACCTATTTAAACACCACAAAAAAGGTGGAATAAAGAAAGAATGTATTTATGTAATTTCAGTCAATTTTTCAAAGTGCGGAAAACTTTAATTCTTAAATTGGACTACTTCTCAAAAGATTTTTTTTGCTTCTCACGGGAAATTTTATTAATAGCCCATTCGAATTTTCAATCGAGTTGCAAAGATTTTCTTTGCAGAAATGAGGTGAAGGCTTATTCCTAAAATAACCGATAACAAGCAAATAAAGGACTTACTATTAAGAGAGAAGAATATTAGAAGATTTGGCTTAGTGACCTATATGCTTCCCATCGAAGGTGCAACAGGTAGAACTGTTCAAGTTGAAGGAAAAGAGCTTATCATGCTAGGTTCGTATAGTTATCTAGATCTGATCACTCATCCTGAAATAGTAAAAGTAGCACATGAGGCACTTGACAAATATGGGACAGGAGCCGGTGGTGTAAGATTATTAACTGGAACAACTGATATCCATAAAGAATTAGAAAGAAAGATTGCTGATTTTAAAAAAACAGAAGATGCAATTCTCTATAGTAGTGGATATGTCACCAATATGACGCTTATGTCCACATTATTCGGAAAAGATGATTTAATTATCATTGATAAATACGACCATCAAAGCATCTATGATGGTTGTATTTTATCTAAAGCAGATTGGAAAAGATTTAATCACAATAATTTAACAGATTTAGAGAGAATACTTAAAGAGAACAGGGAAAAATATAAACGAATTTTAGTTGCCGTAGATGGAGTTTACAGCATGGACGGCGATATCGCACCTATGCCTGAAATTATTGAAATTGCAAAAAAATATGATGCTTTTACAATGGTGGATGAAGCTCATGGTATTGGAACTATTGGAACAAATGGTAGAGGAATTGACGATTACTTCGATCTTAGTCCAGGAGAAGTTGATATATACATGGGTACATTAAGTAAAGCGATACCATCTATTGGAGGATATATTGCTGGAAAAAAAGATATGATTACTTTTTTGAGATACGCTTCTAATGCGTTTATATTTAGTGCAGCACTTCCTCCGGTTTCTACAGCAGTAGCTATTAAAGCTTTAGATATCATTCTGAACGACAAAGAAAGGATAAAATCTTTACAAAAGAACATCCACATTTTCATTAGTGGTTTAAAGGAACTAGGCTTTAATACCTTATCAAGTAAAGATACACCTATAATTCCAGTAATAATTGGTAATGATGTCAAGACTTTCAAATTTGCCAAGAAAATGAAGAAAGAAGGGATTATGATACCTCCAATTGTATTTCCAGCAGTACCAAGAGATGGAGGAAGACTAAGATGTTGTGTCATGGCTACACATACAGAAGAAGATCTGAAATATATTTTAGGTAAGATGGAAAAGATTGGAAAAGACCTAAATGTGATATAGAGGCATCTAGTTTTCTTGATTGGACATTAGGAAGAGTCAAGTCCCTTATAGTTAGTTTTTTCAATGAATATTAATATATTAAACATGGACGAAGCGAAAGGGCAACTTCGGTTTAATACTGAGGAACTACCTGACTCCCTTGAATCGATGTGAGTGTAAACTCACCACGTGAGAATGTGGCTCTTGGAACAGAAACGACACGGCCTATGTCCGATGACAATGAAGTGATGAAGATAATGGTGACATTATTCGAGATAACTTACTGAGAAGGGTATAGGAAACGTTGAAACGGCCAATCATCGATGGGAGCAAGCTTGAATAGGGTTCAACTGAACCGGGTAAAGCGCATAGGTGAATGTTGCCAGGAAGGTCCTTGACGGCTTCCTAACAGAATCAGGGGTACTCTTCGCATCGTCCTCTATTAAAAATACGCGTTTAAAACTTTTAACTTTAGTTTATGGAATTATCTATGTGTACTAGTTAAACTTATTAGGAAAAACACTTTAGCTATTATGGGTAGATACTCAACTACTTAGAAAAGAAAAAAGTGCCAAAATATGCTCAAATTTCCATTTAATAAATGGATATCCTTAGTGGTTATTAGCATAGTTGTTACTATGCTTACAACTGGGAATCAATCATATATAGCGGCACATCAGAATCCTCAAGCATCAGAAAATACTCTCTCTTCTACATATGAATTTGCAAATGCAACGTTTACTTTCGAACTTGAGAAACTGAATATTACCCGAGGAGGGGACAATCTCACTATTATTTTTGAATTTAAATTCATAAATGAGACACAAATTACTAATGCTACAATCGACTATAACATAACTAATCCATTAGGGATACTAATTTATCAAGAATCTATAGTTGTTAATTCAACAGAAATTTTCAATGTAACAGTGATGTGGTCTACTTTTAATAGTCAACCAGAGGGATATTACAATGTTACAACGATAGCTAATAGCACTGCTACAGGATCCTATCAAATATCAGATGAGTTCTATTTGACCATTCTCCCTGCTGGTAGAATCCGTATGTCCTTTCCTGATAATCCGTACTATATTGAACCTGAAGAACAAACAGATGTTCCATTCACATTAACAAATATAGGAGGGACAACTGTAGCCAATATATCTATTGAAGGGATTAATGAGCTAAAGTCAACAAGTGGGATCCTAGATATTGAACCTCCTTCGACTTCCCTACTTAGTTTATCGTTAGTAAGTGGAGAAGTTTATGAAGATAACATTCAGTTTACAGCTGACAAGTATTTGTATTTCAGACTAAGAATTGCTTTAGCATATTGTACAATAGATGAACCTGGAGATATTAAGTATACATCTAGCCCTCAACTTGAAATAATCTGCTTACCAAATCTTGTTATTAAAAATTACACAATCGGTGAAAATGCTACGATAGGAACAGATTTTTTAATTACATTTAGTGTTAACAATTCAGAAGCAGACGTATTATATATTGATGCATATGCAGAATGTGATTTAATTGATTTTGAAGATTATGAGGAGAATGGATCTACACCAGTAAGTAGTGGTTTTCATCAATTCTCAATTATTGGCAATCCTCAAGTAGTAGGAACAGACATAATTTGGTTTTGGATCGACATTGAATGGAGAAATGCAGATGATGTAGTTCATTCAACTCCGATATTATCTATAGTGATTAGTTCTGTTATTGTTGGGAATTTGACTGTTGTAACAACAACTGTAACAACAAACGATACACTCAGTTTCTTTGACCCAGTTTTAACTTACGCAACCATTCTTACTTCTCTCTTGCTAGGTATAGGTTACTTTTCTCGAGACGTGATTAGAGGTATCGCAACCAAAACTAGATTTAGAAAACAAGAACATTCTTTTGCAGAGATCACTTACGCATATGATACAGTTATTTTGGATGGTAGCAATATTGCTTGGGAAGAGAAAAACGCTGATAATAAACCTAAATTGAACAACATCGAAACTATGATAAATAAATTGAGTAGGGCTAATTTCAAGAAAATTATTACTGTTGCTGATGCAGCACTTAGATATCAGATTGATGATCAGAAAAAACTTGACAGATTAGTAAAAGAAGGAGCAATCAAAATGCTTCCAGCCCGTGTAGATGGCGACAAATTTATTCTAAGATTAGCAGAAGAAGAAAATGGCATGATTATAAGTAATGACATGTTTAAAGAATTCCGAGAGCAAGCTCCATGGATAGATGAACGAAGAATACCATACACAATATTGACTGGTGAAGTATGGTTGCACCCTACAAGTGTCTCACCTACACCAAAGGAAAAAAATGGAGAGACATTAGCTTTTGATAATTAGTTCTTAGATAATTATACTTCAAAATAGGAAGAATCTGTCACAACCTAGTCATTATAAAGGTAAAATTCTTATTAAGGTAGACGACAATGAAAAGGGAACAGTGGCACAAAGATTTTCATGTAAATGCGGTACCCCAATTAGAGGATGTTCCAAGAGATTATTTCTATAATCTAGACTATAATTATCTTACTTTGCAAGAAGTACAATTGTTGTTAACCTTAACTGATTCCCAAACAGCTTATTCTTTCTCAGGATTACGCAAATCCACGTCTCTTCATCAATACCAGCTTACAAAAGCGATAAAGAGATTAGTAGATAGAGATCTAATAATTAAAAACGAAATAAGAACTTATGAGCTTACGGAAGAAGGAAGTAATTTTACAAGAAAATTATTACATGATTTACTTCAGAAAGAAGTTATCAATATATCTGACATATATTTCCATTCACAACGTAAAAAATTGAAACTTACACCCTCTTTAGACCAAAATACAATTATTAGCAATTTCGAGAAACGATGGTTTTTAAAATACAGATTCGTTTATAGAAAAGTGGAGAATTATGATATTGTGTTATGCTGGGAAGATAATGAAAAGAATCAAGTACATATGTTTGTGGATTTAAAAGGAAATATAAGCGTGGAATTTAGATCCTTAAAACCAAACAATTCAGATTTTAATATTGTTTTGAATTGGATAAATAAGGAACTCTCTGAACAGTATGGAGTAAATACTATAACGAACACAGAGCAAAATAAAGAAGATTATAATAGCGTTTCATATAATTGATTTAGTTATCTAAAACACTATTTAATTCCTAAAATAAAAAAAATAATGAGGTATTTAAAGTATGAATAATATGAATAATATGAATTTCAATAATATGCAAAATGGTCCCATGATGGAACCTAAACATGGTACCACAACTGTAGCATTAAGATTCAAAGATGGAGTTGTAGTCGCCGCAGATAAAAGAGCTTCAATGGGAACATTTGTAGCTTCTAAGAAGACAGAAAAAATTCATGATTTAAACAAGCACACAATCGCAACTATAGCAGGTTTAGTATCCGATGCTCAATACTTGGTAAATTTTATAAGAGCTAATGTAAACTTGTACGAACTTAGTAGAGGATATCCACCTACAACAAAGATGGTAGGAAATCTACTGGCTTCAGTAATGTACGAACAATATCGGGCATATTTCCCATATTATGTAGCTATGTTAGCATGTGGCTTAGATAAAGAAGGACCACATGTATTTACACTTGATATGGCAGGAGGAATTACAGATGAAGATTTTGCTTCAACGGGATCAGGATCTATGATTGCATACGGTGTTTTAGACTCTACATGGAAAGAAGGTTTGACAAAAGATGCGGCATTAAAAATAGGAATAACCGCATTGAAAACGGCTATAAGTAGAGACACTGCAACTGGTGATGGAATGGATGTGGCTGTTGTAGATAAGAAAGGTATTAAAAGACTGACAACTGACCAAGTGAAAGCAGTTTTGGAGGAATAAAGATGTTAGGACCACAATCTATGGGATATGATAGGACATCAATTATGTATTCACCAGAAGGTCGAATAATTCAAACAGAATATGCAAGAGAGTCTGTGCGAAGAGGAAGCATTGCTATAGGCATAAAAAGTAAGAATGGTGTTGTTTTAGCAGGACTTCTACGTGTAGTTGATTTAAACGAACCTGACAAGAAAATACACAAAATTTCTGAAAATATACACGCAATCTTTGCAGGAGTTGCTGCTGATGGTAGAATTCTAATCAGTCGATCTCGTCTTGAAGCCGAAATATTTCGCCTAACCTATGGTACGCAAATTGATATTGTAGGTTTAGCAATAAAAACAGGTGATTATGTTCAACTCTTTACCCAACAAGGCGGTTTACGACCATTCGGTGTAGGTATGCTTTTTGGAGGATTAGATGATACTGGACCATGTTTACAATTTGTAGACCCTGGTGGCAGTGTTGCCAGCTGTAAAGCAAAAGCAATGGGTGAAGGTGACTCAGAAGCTATTGCATTCTTAAAAGAAAAATACAAAGATGACCTCACAATTGATGAAATGGTTGAGATTGCAAAAGAAGCTATCAAAAAAGCAGCTCGAGATGTTGAAGTAAACGAAGAAAATATTGCAATAGAAATTATACCTTACAAAGGATAGATTTCTCTCCTTTTTTTTCTTTGAAGTTTGGGGATTATATGAGAATCTCTTTTTCTAGAGGAATTAAAATTGCAACTGAAAGCTGGAAACTTGGGTGTGACATAACGAACTCTCAATATTTTCCTTTAGTATTCTATAGCCACGCCCATTCAGATCATATTCCCCGTAAAATTCCTAAAACTAAAGTTATTTGTTCGTCTATTACACGTGCATTGGTTGAAAATTTTGTTTCTAATTATGAAGACGGAGAATTCTATGAATCACATTCAATTGATGACACAATATTTTCACAGGTGCCAAGTGGTCATATAATAGGATCTACAGCATTAATCATAGATTCTCCAGAAAATAAGGTAATATACACAGGAGACGTATCTATAAGAAACAAAGGATTTTTGGAACCTTTTAAACCTGAAAAATGTGATAAACTTATAATTGAAAGCACGTTTGGAACACCTAAGTATACTTTTCCCAGATATGATGAAGTAATTAAAGAAACTCAAGAACAGATTCAGAAATATTTAGAAGAAGGTATTCCTGTCGTTTTAATGGGGTATGCGCTGGGTAAGGCACAGATGCTTTATCATTCTTTTTCTCATTTATCAGATACTAATATTCTCCATGGTTCTAATGAGAAGATTAATTCTCTTTTAGCTAAGAATGGAATTGACGGATCTATTACAGCACTAACTTATCAAGATGCAAAAGACGGAGGACTATTAGAAGAAACAAATAATTGGATTTTATTTTCTCCACTTCGTTCAGGAAGAAATGAATTTAACGCGTTTTTAAAAAAGAAGTTTGGTGTAAAATTTTTTGCTTTCAGTGGGTGGGCTATTTCTCCTAACTATAAGTATCAAATGGCTGTTGACCACGCTATTCCAATATCAGATCACGCAGATTTCTCTGAGTTAATTGAAATCTGTGAGAAATGTAATCCACAAGAGATTTATACTGTTTATGGACCAAAAATACAACTTGCTGCTGAATTACGAAAACGGGGATTCAAGGCAACACCTTTAAGTAAACAGACTTTACTTGAATCGTTTTTCTAAGAACATGAAAGAAGGAAATCTTCAACTCTAGACGCTTTATTAATAATATCAGAGAGGCGGATAATTTGAATTGGTATTTCTCTTCGCGATAAGAAATCTTTAGCGTTACTGCTTACAGAGTTACAGATTAATACAAGTTTTTCTAATTCGAGAGCAACAATCATATCTTCAAGCTGTAATAACTTGTTTGTTGGAATAGTTCTCTTCCAATTAATAATTATAATTCCTAGCTTTTGCTTCTTTAAATAGAAATCTAGAACAAATTTTCTGCGACCAATTTTAAATGTAGCTCCTTCAAGTACAGAAAGATTTCTTGAAGCTAACGCGTTTCTTAGAATATAATTCAGTACAGAATCTCTTTCATTCATTAAATAAATTTCTGAAAGCACATTAAAAACAAGGACTATTATCGGTATGTTACTGTGAGAATATCAAAAATACTAAAGTTCTGACATAAATCATGAGATAAAGAAAAAAGGGTATTACATAAAATACTTTTTCAAGGGAAAATGTATTTCATATCTTTTCTATTTGACAATCGTATAATGAGTTTATCTAAGAAGCTTATATGGCTTTTTACCATGAATTTAGGAATATCTGAAACCACATAAATATAGTCGACTTTCTTCAAGTCAGTAGTCACTTCCTTGTCTCTAACTTGATAATAAATAGTGCCATCAGATACTTTTGTTAAGACACAAGCTATACCAATTTCAAGTTCTTCCTTTGTGTAAATAATTACGGATTTACCTTCTAAGCTTTCTAACATTGTCTTTTGTACTTCTATTTTTTCTTTAAACAAACGCAACATAATAGCTGGAAGTTCAATAATTAAGTCCTTACCTTTTAGTTTCAAAATTTTGGGTTTTTTATCAGTAGATACATCAAATTCAAAGTCGCTTGATTTTATAGATTGGTTAAATTCTATTTTTATCAGCTTGGCTAATTTGTCAGCTCCATCACTAAAGAAGAAAACATATCCATCTTGTAGGTTTTTTAGATATTCTAAAGATCTTCCTGTGTAAGTTTGTGTGAATGTAGATTTATCCTCAAGGTTTTGGAATGTAAAAATAGGTTTATTAGATTTGGAATGCTTTTCCCATTTCTGCAATTCTCCAACTTGTCCATTTTTTAGGATATAGATATTGTTTGTTTGTGCATCATGAATATCATAATCAGAAACTAATATTCGATGTTCTTCTGTTTTTCCTTGTATTTTAAGCAAAAATGGTCTACAAATGGAGTCGCTCACATGGATTCCAGTTACTTCACCCTCAACCATCTTGTCAAAAACGTAATCGTAAGCTACAATATAACGGTTCATATATCTTTCAATTAGATCTTTTGTTCTTGTTATTTCAAGATAGGAATTAATACCATCATCATCATAGTAGGAGATGAATTTTTCTGTAATTAATTCAGAGAAATCATCTCTTTTCTTTCTTAGATTATTAACAGCTTTCTTCCTTATGAAATTCGGCAAAAGTAGCCAATATGGTAAAAGAGCTCCTTTAACTGGAGAGAGATTATCATCCACTACAGAAATGATTCTATACGCTGTTCTTGGATGTGACATGAAAATATTTGCAAACATAGACCAGCGGCTGGGTCGATAGATATTACGATATAGACCAATAGCTGCTTCACCAAGGAATCGTTGTGTTTCTTCTTCAGAGAATTCTTTCCCTGTCAAAAGTTGAACATTAAGTCCAAAATCACCTGCTACACCTTGATAAAATCCCTCAAGCTTATAGAGAGTTTGAGCAAGTTCTTTTCCATATCCAGCCTTTTTAGTTTGTAAATCAGCATCTCCTTCCATAATTCTAACGAATATAAACAAGAAAGCCATTATACCATAATTAATCAGGAAATAACTAACAAAAGGAACTTCCTGCTCATAAGCAGCATAATCTAAAGTTGTTGCGGGGAGTAAAAACGCTTTCTTAATGACCATTTCAGAAGAAGCTAAAACCTGTAACCACACAACATGTAAACGTTTATTATGCGAAAGTTCATGCGCAACTATTCCTCTAACATCATCATCACTAAACTCATTAAGATTCTTACAAACGAAAGCAATGCGTTGATCATAAAATGGTCCATATGCCATTGCGTTTAATATGGGAGCTTCAACATATCCAACTTTAATCTTCCATTTGATATTCAAACGAGTTCTTACTTCTTCAACTAGTTTAAGGATTCTTTTATCGTCAATTGTTTTTATACCTAACAATTTAGTTAACATAGGCCCTGAAACGAAATACATCCCAAAAGAAAGAAAAATGATTATCTCATATGGTGCAATTGAGAGAAATATCACTCTTTCTGCAATACTTTTGCTAATAGGTAAGTAAAACCACATCAAATTTTGAGCATCAATAACGCCTGTCTTTTCAAGAAGATTAGTAACAACATAAAGAACAACATAGACGAGAATAAAGAGAACAAGATATAGTATCTGCGGAGACATCATACGACTAACTAGTATGAACTTTTTACCAAAGAATACCAGAGCTAGTATAATAAAAACGAATATCATTATATTATACGCCCATCCTGAATAGATTTTATTGTCAAATACCTTATCTAAAATCGTACCAACTAAAAATACAAGATAAGTGACCATTGAAATAATCATTAACTCGCGCCAAACTGGTGATTCCCTCAACTGATATGTTTGGTAAACTGCTAGCACAAACAAGCTTAGAGCTATTGCCATTAGCCAATCGCTCCAGAAAATGAGTACTAGACCGAAAGTTATTCCAATTAAAGCCAACATAAGATTTTCTGATGTAGACCCATGTTGTATTTTTGTTTTTAATTCAGTTACAAGGAACAATATACCAACTGAAGCAATGAGAATTCCTATTCCCACATTAGGGTCTGCTTTTATTATATCCCATAGTTGGTTAATATAATCTAAAAAGGACATGTTATCACCCGCTTGATATACGACATTTTAAAACTTTTGTCTGGACATATTTAGATGCATAACCTACAAAAAACATTTTACCAACATTCTATTAAACTGGATTGCCAAAAAAATAATATATACACAGAGATTAAATAGTTTAGAACTGTAATGTCTGACATTGAAATCAAGATGAATGTTCTCATAGAAGAGGGCAATGCAAATTATGATGTAAAACGATTTAAAGACGCAGCTAGAACTTTCGAACACCTTATATCACTAGCTATAAAGAAT